>JBOGPP010000001.1:0-6395 GCA_050748485.1 Nitrososphaeraceae archaeon
CAAAGGTGACTTTATTGGAAAGAATCCACTTTTAGATAAGAAGTTGAAACGTAGGCTAGTTGGTTTTGAGATATTAAAATCAAAGAGAATTGCTAGACACAACAACAATATTTTCCTTCAGGAGGACTATGGTCTTGAGAATAAGAAAGAGATTGTTGGAGTTGTAACAAGCGGAGCTTTTTCACCGATTCTGCAGAAGTCAATTGGTTTTTGTTTTGTACCTCCTGATTTAGCACCCAACACGATAATAAATATAGATATCGGAGGAAAACTATATAAAGCAAAAGTGTCAGATTCGGTAAGATTCTTTAAGAGACCCTGACATCTTATCATTTTATATACAAGACACCATGAGTAAAAAATTGAAGTACATCGCCTATATGTCTGACACTGAACTGAGGTTTTCACGTGAACATGAATGGATCAAACTAATAAAAGAAGATGATTCCATTTTGGCAGTAATTGGAATTTCAGACTTTGCACAAGAGCAGCTTAGTGATATCGTATCCGTAGAGCTCCCCAGAAGAGGGACAAAAGCGAAACAGATGCAGGCAATCGCTATTGTCGACTCGGTAAAGACTTCCTCTGATATCTACTCTCCATTAACTGGAGAAATTGTTGAAATCAATGAAGAATTACTGGATCATCCAGAATGGATAAATCAGTCACCATACGAATTAGGTTGGATTGTGAAGATAATTCCAGATAATCTACCACAAGAAATTCAGAATCTAATGACTCAAAAGGAGTATGAGGAATTTATTGGAAACACCGGAAAACAATAGAATGAGATATCTACAACAGAGAAAATTAAATGGGCGAGGGCGCGCGGCGGAGAGGAGGAACAGAAAAAGTTGGATGAATCCGGTTCATATTCCAATTAAGAGACCAGTAAACAATTATGGCAGATCTGTAAGAAGTGGCTCTTCATATGTGATTGCTCTAGATACTAAGGCGTGAAATAAGACAGATGGACTACATTCCAACGACGGAGCTTGACAAGAAATATATGCTCAAGAAGATAGGCATCAATTCAATTAATGAAATAACAAGAGACTTTGTTCCTGTATACAATAACAGGTTACCTCTTCCTGAAACACTAAGCGAGCAGGAATTGCTCGATCACCTGACAAATATTTCTAAAATGAATCTAGTTAAGAAATATTTTATAGGCGCAGGATCTTATCACCATTATATCCCTTCTGCTATCAATCACTTGGTAAAGAGAGGTGAATTTCTTACAGGATATACTCCATATCAAGCTGAAATGAGCCAAGGCATACTCCAAACGATATACGAATACCAATCCTATATTTGTATATTAACAGGTATGGATATTGCGAATGCATCACTATACGATGGACCTTCGGCATTAGCAGAAGCCATTATACTCTCTTCGTCATATACCGGAAGAAAGAATATTGTGGTCGAAGATGGATTGCATCCATCATATTTGGATGTAATTTCAACTTATTGCAGAGCGACCGACCTAAGGATCATAAGACCATTAAATCGATCAGCGAGTAAAAGTAATGATAGGGGTACAAATGATGATGCTAATAATAATAATAATAATGAAAAGGGGCTAAGACAATGCATAAGCAATGAAACTGCATGCGTTATAGTTCAGAATCCAGATTTCTATGGAAATGTAAGAGATCTTGAAGATCTAGCACGAGCAGCTCAAGGGTCAGGAGCATTATTTATTGTCTGTGTGGTCGAGCCAACATCCCTGGCCATAATCAAACCCCCAAGCCAGTACGGAGCTGACATAGTTGTCGGAGAAGGCCAATCATTTGGCATTCCAATGAGTTTTGGAGGACCCTCACTTGGTTTCATGGCAGCCAAATCATTCCTGCTTAAAAAGCTGCCTGGAAGAATCTGCGGCATGACAACGGATTCCCATGGTAATAGAGGATTCGTCTTAACACTCCAGGCTCGGGAACAGCATATAAGAAGAGAAAGTGCCACAAGCAATATAACAACAAATGTGGCGTTGATGGCATTGTCTTCTACAGTCTATTTGGCTCTAATGGGAAGGTCAGGATTGAAAAATATCGCACAGATTTCTATGAGCAGAGCACATTTGCTTCAGACAATGCTTGTGGAGTTGGGCTTTATCAGTTTGAATAGTGACTGCTTTTATAATGAGTTTACACTAAAAGTTCCGTCGTCGTTACCGTACTCCTTCTCCTCCTCCTCAGCGTCGCCTACATCTACAGGTAGTACTATTGCTAACGCTACTAATGATAGGGATCAGAAGGTAGTTAGGAGAATTATATCAAAGCTTGCCAAGAATGGAATAGCTGGAGGATTGGACCTTGGCCATGGAATGTTGCTTGTATGTTGTACAGAGATGAATACAATAAGGGACATTGAGAGTTATGAGTCGATAGTAAAGTCGATAGTAAAGGGCGAGGTCAAGTCAGGAAGATAATGAAGATAATATTTGAATATCAAGAAGAGCAGGTATCAGGTCATGTTAAGAATACTCTCGATTATGAAAATATTTCTGAATGCAATAGTGTTAAACCTTGTAATAAAGAGAGTAGTACTGGTGATCTCATTGACGGTAACCTTATCAGAGAAAACCTTCCTATTCCTGACATAAGTGAGGCAACTGTGATAAGGCATTATACGAATCTTTCGAGGTTGAATTATGGCATTGATGTAGGGTTCTATCCCCTGGGTTCTTGCACAATGAAATATAATCCGAAGATAAATGAAGACATTTCATCTCTTGAAGGATTTAAAGACTTGCATCCTTACTCGGGCACCGAATTTATTCAAGGATCCTTGAAGATCATGTGGGAACTAGAGCAGTATCTGAAAGTATTGACTGGCATGGAATCCTTCTCTCTTCAGCCCTCGGCCGGTGCGCAGGCTGAGCTTTTGGGTCTCATGATTGCCAAAGCATTCTTTGTTGAACGCCAAGAAGGGGCTAAGAGATCTAAAGTTATTATTCCTGATTCAGCGCATGGAAGTAACCCTGCCTCTGCTTCAATGTTAAGCTACCATACTTTGTCGGTACCAACAGATACTAGAGGAAATATGGACTATACAAGATTCAAGGCGGCCTTAGATGATAGTATCGCTGTTGTTATGTTGACCAATCCAAACACTTTAGGGCTTTATGAAGAGGATATTTTGCAAATATCTGATACTGCCCACACAAACGGAAGCTTGATGTATTGTGATGGAGCTAATATGAATGCCCTGCTTGGAATTACGAGGCCAGCAGACCAGGGATTCGATATGATCCATTTAAATCTGCACAAAACCTTTTCTGCCCCCCATGGAGGGGGTGGACCTGGCGCAGGCGTATTAGGTGTTAGATCGTATCTATCTGACTATTTGCCGGTACCACGAATAGTGAATACAAGGCATAACATAATAGACCAGCAACAGCAGAAACAACAACAGCAAGGGGTCGATTTTCAAGAAACAAGATCAGAAGAGGAACAGGAGGAAGAACGAGAAGAGGAAGATAAGCGCAAACTTGATTTTGTTTTAGACTACACAAGGCGACGGTCAGTTGGAAGAATCAAATGCTTTTATGGAAATTTTGGGACAATAGTCAGAGCTTACTCATATCTAAGGTCATGGGGTTCAAATATTAGCAAGGTTTCTGAAGGCGCAATCTTGAATGCAAACTATTTGATGAGCTTGCTAAAGGACACTTATGAAGTACCCTTTAAGAGAGCGTGCGCACACGAATTTGTAGTAACATCAAAAAAGTTTGGAAGTAAAAGCGCATTAGGCATAGCAAAAAGGCTTTTAGATTATGGATTTCATCCTCCCACAATATACTTTCCTTTGATAGTACCTGAAGCTTTGATGATAGAGCCAACGGAAACTGAAAGCAAGCAAACTTTAGACGAATTTGCTGATGCCTTAATAAAAATAGCTGATGAAGTTCAAGTCCAGCCAGACCTAGTGTGGGGAGCGCCTTACACAAGGCATGTTGGTAGATTAGATGAAGTAAACGCAGCTCGAAATCCGAATTTAAGATGGAAACCTCGTACAGGAAATGTTTAAGTTAATAAAAACTGATTCAATAATAATAATAATAATAAAGTAAGTGATGCAGAAGTTAAGAAATTTCTGATTGCTTATTTTTGAATATATTGGATAAGTCTATCAAATACACGTAGAGCTGAAACATCTAAAAGCTTATCCATCAGCGCTAGTAACTAGTATACCACTCTACATACTATGAAACAACTGTCTTGTGTGTATAAATCGGGTAAATTGTTGAAGATTAACCTTATTTATGATGAAGAACAAAATCGTATACATTCAATTTTTATTAGTGGCGATTTCTTCCTCCATCCAGAAGAGACCTTAGAGGAAATTGAACGGAACCTTAGCGGAGCTAGAGCGGATGAGGACACTATTAGGCAAAAAGTAAGTCAGTCACTTGCCGGTTCACAGCCGTTTGGATTTGATGCCAGGTCATTAAGCACAGCTATACTATTGTGCCTTAAACAAGACGCTAACATCGCAAGTTAACCCGTAGATGTTTTTTTAATGTACATTTCTAATATACACTGAGAATATAAAACTAGTATGGTCTTGAGAATTAGTTACATACAATTTGTAGTAGCAGCATCTGGACTGGGAAAAGATTTGGTTGGACATTTTTCGTGTAGGACACTTTATTTATTTAGTATCGAAGACGGAGTAAGCCTGTGAGTAAAAGGAAGCTTCGCAATATTAGACTTCTTGAGACCGGGTATAACCATGCGGCGTTTAATATGGCTGTTGATGAGGCTCTTATGTACGAATTAGCAACCTTAAACCATCATCAGGCTACGGGCAAAACAGAGGGGGAGAGTAATATTGCTTCCTCGGATGATAAAGAAAAAAAGAGAGCAGCAGAGACAAAAAGAGATGAAGAAACACCGCAAAGGTATTCCTCGCCTGCCGCAGCAGCAGTACTACGAATCTATGGCTGGAAACCTCCCGCGGTCTCGATCGGGTATTTTCAGAGTATGGATTTAGAGGTTGATGTTCATGAGTGTAGAAGAAGAGGAATTGATCTAGTAAGACGAATAACCGGCGGAGGAGCTGTATATCACGAAGCTGAGCTGACCTATTCATTTCTGACCAATGCCTTTTCTAATGATATTATGCAGTCGTATATCTCGATATGCAATCCTGTCGTTCAAGCAATAAGGAAATTGGGTTTTGATGCACGTTTTGCTCCTTTAAATGATATTGTGATAGGAAAAGGAGTAAAGGTATCTGGAAACGCTCAAACAAGAAGAATGAATGTACTTCTACAACATGGAACTATCCTGCTGGATGTAAATGTTGAAAAAATGTTTAGTTTTCTAAGGGTACCTTCTGAGAAGATTAAAGACAAGCTGATACATGATGTGAAAGAAAGAGTTAGTGGATTAAACAGATCATTTGACGAAGTCGCTAAAAACCTTAAGATGTCGTTTTCAGAAGGATTTGACGCTGAGCTACTTTCTGATAGGCTTACAGCCGAAGAATATTCAAAAGTAGATTTATTAATCAAGGAAAAATACTCCTCAGATTCATGGAATTGGAGGAAATAGTAAACTGCGAACTCTCTCTTCGCCTGTCTGCAAAAGATAGGTGTACAAATAGATTATTTGCAGGCAGGTCATTGAATAGGACTTTAGTGAAAGAACTTGGAATCAACCCTTGAGTTCTTTAGTGAAAGAACTTGGGTAGCATCTACTAGGCTTAACTGGGATAATAATAGAAGTAATAACAGCCACTGACGTTTCTAATTAAGGATCCAACTTCTCTTTTCTTTGGTTGCTCTGAACGACAAGTACTATATTTTTATTAGTGAAATTCTGTTCTATTCCTTTGAACAAAGATATAGATGACCTATTATGATACCGCAATTATTGGAGGAGGTCCTGCAGGCTATTCATGCGCCATCAAGGCGTCACAATTAGGAGCAAAGGTCTGTCTCATAGAGATGAATGGACTTGGTGGAACATGTACACAAAGGGGGTGTATTCCCACTAAATTTCTTCATTCTGTAGGCGATCTTCTACGTAAAACGAGAGAGCTGGCTCGTAGCAGAATTGTTACCCCGACTTCAGTGCTCGACATAGACTACAATGCTCTGAAGTCTAAGATGGATTCAACAGTTTCCAGGCTTTCGTCAGGTATTCGACTATTATTAAAAAATAATAATATCGATCTTATTAGTGGTAAAGCGAGGATACTTTCAAGAAACTGTATTCAAGTAGATGGCAAATCCCCTGTTGATACTAGAACAATCGTCATAGCAAGTGGAAGCTACCCTCTGTGTATTCCAGGTTATAATTTTAATGAGAGAATACTTTCAACATCAACTATCCTTGAGGAAGAGCTATCTCCAAGATCAATAGCGATTGTAGGAGGTG
>JBOGPP010000002.1:0-104040 GCA_050748485.1 Nitrososphaeraceae archaeon
CGTTTTTAATCCCTAGACAGTTTACTTTACTCGATGGGGTCGGCCGGATTCGAACCGGCGAACTCCAGCGCCCGAGGCTGGCATCATACCATGCTAGACAACGACCCCCTTTAAAACACGGTTAGTATGAACTATCCAGGTTTGATATTTATCTATTGATCGCATTCTCGTATCTCGCACATTACAGCCTTAGCATATTTAGGAGTGGAATTCAACCTGACAAGGTATTTTTCAAAGGACATGCCGAACATAAACGTCAGGAAGAAATAATGGGAAAATCATTTTTTTGCGAATCGACGCCTTAGTCGGCGTTTCGAATATTTAGTTATGGGAAAATAAGCAATAATGCCAACTTGCAATTGGAACGTCCTTGGGAATAAATGGAATATCAGTTGATTGTTAGTGCGTGGAAGGAATCATTTGAACCTCGATGGATACCTGTAGAAGTGATAAATAATTTTATATTTCTTTAAAGTCGAGCTCCACTATCAAAAGGCTTTTGTTGAGACACAACGGATCCGGAGGGCTTCGATCCCTCGATCTGCGGTTCCGAAGACCGCTGCGATATCCTGACTACGCTACGGACCCTAGTAATGCTTAATGATCGGAGGGTTACATAAAAAGTATAGAAGCGTCTGATATTCCGATCCCGTTGATAAAGAACCAGCTGCCTACTGACAAAGACCGCTAATTCTTGATAAATAACATTTTATTTTGGTCAATTTACAGGTACATAGGTAGCTTGAAGATTTCGATGAGGACCAGCGGCGTAGAATATGCTATCAGGGACATTATGCTGCGGGCTAGGGAATACGAAAAACGAGGTAAAGAACTGATCTACCTCAACATAGGAGACCCAGTGAAGTTTGGATTTAGGACACCAGACCATATCAAAAACGCACTAATTGAAGCCGTGAAGTATGACAATAACTACTATGCTGAATCTGAAGGCGTACTGGAGCTAAGGCAGGCAATCGTCGAGAAGGAACGTTCGAAGGGCTTTTGCACTACCGAAGACGATGTATTAGTTACCAATGGAGTTTCAGAGGGCCTTGACATGGTGCTTGCTTCAATCGTTGACTCAAAATCTGAAGTACTCATGCCTGGACCATATTATCCTCCATATTCTTCATATACTAGGTTTTATGGCGGAATCCCAGTTGAATTTAGAATCTTCCCTGATGGGACTCCAGATATTGAAGATCTAGTTTCGAAGATTACGCCTAGAAGTATAGCCATGTGCATAATAAGTCCAAATAACCCCACGGGAGAGGTGTTTGATGCGAAGAGCCTCAAGAAGCTTATTGACGTAGCAGCCGAACATGATCTTTATTTTATATGTGACGAGATTTATGACAAGATTGTATTTGAAGAGTCATTCACTGGTATAGGGAAAGTTGCATCAGATGTTCCGGTAGTACTGCTTAATGGCTTTTCAAAAGCATACTTGATGACCGGTTGGAGGTGCGGCTATGTTTGCATGAACAGTAATACAGAAAAGCTTAACGAGTTACGTGAAAATCTTCCGAAGTTAGCAAGAGTAAGAATATCTTCCAACCTGCCTGTCCAGATAGCTGCTGTACAGGCTTTGCGCGGGCCTCAAGATCACATTCGCGTTATGGTTGAACAATTGCGTAGGAGGCGCGATTTCATAGTGAAGCGATTGAACGCTATCGATGGTATTTCCTGTTCGGCTCCGAGAGGGGCATTTTACGTATTTCCCAAGCTTGATCTGGCCCCCAAGTGGAGGGACGACAAGAGTTTTGTTTTGGACTTCTTAAGTAAAACCGGTGTTATCAGCGTCTATGGTTCTGGATTTGGTAAAACCTATGGGTCGAATCATTTCAGGCTAGTGTATCTTCCCGACGAGGAAGTACTTGACAAGGCTATGGACAGACTTGAAGAATTTGTTGCCTCGACTAACTGAATTGTATTTGCCAGATGAGGATCAGAATGTTGCCAATATGGCTAAATCGCAGAAAAAAAGGCTTTTTGCTTCTTGACATTTGATTTCACGCTACCAAAGTGCCTATAAGAACTCGGACTTAAAATTTCAAGGATATAACAGTTTTGATCTGTCAAATTTTGTAGTAAAGATGATCCTTCTGTTTTTAGACCTGTACTGTCTCTCCAGCTTCGGGCGCATGAGCTTTGAAGCCATATTTTTCTTGAATTTCACGTGCGAAATCAGTACAAGCCTTTCCATCTCCATGTACCGTCAGAACCTCCGGAGATCCTTTAACGGTATTCAGAATTTCAAACAATTCGGCTCTGCTGTTATGGCCGGAAAAGTCAAATTGCCTAACGGCTGCGTGGCATTTAGTCAATTTCCCCTGAAAACTGGAAACCCCTCTCTCTAGTAACATTCGCCCAGGAGTCCCTTCTCCTTGATACGATACAATAGCAATACCATTCTTGTCGCTCTTTGATAGTTCCTGCAGATAGTGCACTGCCGATCCACCAACTAACATTCCAGCAGGTGAAATGATTACGCACGGTTCATTCACAACTTTCTTCCTCCGATTCCAGCCTTTTATCCATTCAGCTCGGGTTATAGCGTCTTTAAAGGTATCTGGATCCCTCAAAAAGGAAGGGTGTCTCAGCATTATTTCATTGGCCTTTAAAGCCATCCCGTCCATCACCACCCTGTGAGGAAATCTGTGCGCCTGTAGGACACATGCTATTTCTTGAGCTCGTTCGACCGAGAAGGCAGGAATAAAAACTGTCCCCCCATCCTCTATTATCTGATTTGAGAAGCTCAATAAATCGTGTTCTGATTGCTCTCTCGGAGTCTGGTCAGACTGGGAGTAAGTACTTTCGATGATCATGAGATCGATTTCGCCGACGTTAAGGTCTGCCGGTCTCAGCAATTTCGAGCCTCTCGTGTTTATGTCACCGGTATAAAAAATTGTCTTGTTTTCATGTGATATTGTTATAGTGGCTCCACCTAAAACATGTCCTGATTCGAATAAGTTAATCTGAACGCCGTCCAGCAGATATGGTTCACGATAGGCTAATTCTCTAGAATGATTTTTCATATTCATAACATCCAAATATTCGAACGGTAGGTAGAATCCTGAAATCTTTATCATATCTTCTATTAGGAGGTAAGACAAATCAAAGGTCGGGGGAGTGCCAAGTGCCTGGAGTTGTATGATATCCGATAGAAATAAGGAAGGCACAAAACCAGAATGGTCTAAATGCGCATGAGTAAGGATAACTGCATCAATTTCTTTTGGCTTTACATGGAGAGGAAAAGCTGGTTCTCGATCTCTCTTAAGGAGAACTCCATAATCCATCAGGATTTTCTTCTGTCCTGCGTCAACCAGGAAACCTGATCTTCCTACCTCTTTTGCTGCGCCCAGAACTGTTACTTTCAACTGGGTAAGCTTCGGCAGGTTGAATTTTTAAGTCTTTCATTTTGACTCAAGCTATTATGGCCAAAATGACCCATGTAGAGCCTAGCTATATCTAATTTCCCAAAGTTTTTCACGCGAGCCATTGCTCAATGTGGACAATTCTTGAAGGTAACCAAAACCGCATTCATCTAGTACCCCCTCATAGTCATATGTTTCATTCAAATCAGATCGTTCCCCGTTGGCTGCTATAGCTAGATTTCGTTTTATCTTCTTGGAAATGACTTTATCTCTGCTGTAGATGTACCAAAGATTGTGGGCACCCCTGAGGCTGATCAACCTTTCCAATCCCTTACTCGAAATCTGTGTATAGTGTCTATTCATTATCTCGGTGTTTACATCTTCCCACGACGGAGATCTCCACCATGCTACCCGTTCGAAGCCATGGGCCTCGTACTCAGCTGCTAAACTCAAACCTTGGTCCAACGTGGTAACTATCACCCCTGTATGTTTTGAAATTTCATCTCTGAAATCTGTGCCTGGCTCCATCCAGCCTATAAAGACAATATCAAAATCATGGTCCAACCCCCACTTTGGATCCCAGATCTTGATGTATGAAGGAATATACATTCCCTTGCAATAGAAAATCTGTGGGTCTAATTCCATGCCTCCGGCGTCCGGAATGTAATACCTTATCTTCCTAAGAAATTCGCCGTAGCCACATCCGACGTCTAAGTATAAAGGATTCTGTGCAATTGTCTTGGCTATTGTAACAATCCGTTTCACATCAATCTTACGATAAACGAAAAAAGATCCGCTAAAGAATGGGAAGCTGAATCTCTCATGGTACGGGGAAATAGCCCTTGATCTGAAATTTGCTAAAGATTGCATCGCGTCACGAATCTGATCTTCATTGTAGGGCACCATGAGCACCTCTCGCAGATTAGAAATATCCATGGAAATCTCCATATTAAGGTTAAGATACTGGCAGCCGATCTAGAGGCTTCGCCAGCCTGATAATTTGCAAAGTATAGCGCAAGATGTTAATAAGGCATTCGAGATTTGCCACCTATCTACATGGATCTCGAAGAACGGCTTAGTCTTGTTACCAGAGAGCCTACAGAGGAGATCGTTACAAAGGATGAGCTAAATAACCTATTTCTTAACGTGTCTGTTCCTAAGCATTACATTGGCATAGAGATTTCGGGATTATTACATCTTGGCAGTCTAATACTTACAGGATTTAAGATTAACGACTTTATCAAAGCTGGCGTCAACTGTACTCTATTTCTGGCCGATTGGCATACGTATATCAATAACAAGCTCGGAGGAGACTGGAGTAAGATAAGCCATCTCTCAGACTATTATGCTGAAGCATTCCAGCTCGTCTGTCCTGGCGTAAATATTGTACTAGGTAGTAAAATGTATCGAGAAAGAGGCTATGAATATTGGAACGACCTAATCCTATTTGGTAAACACCTGACTCTTGCGAGGACTATGAGATCACTTACAATCATGGGAAGGACTAAAAGAGACAGCCTAGATTTTTCCCAATTGCTTTATCCCTCTATGCAGTCGATTGATATTAGATCACTAGGATCAGACATCGTTCATGCAGGAATGGATCAAAGGAAAATACACATGTTAACACGGGAAATCTTTCCAAAATTAGGTTGGAAGATGCCCGTTGCGGTTCACCATCATTTGCTTCCAGGATTGTCAGAACCGTGCCAGTTGGAAATGTCTAGTTCAACCCATGGGAACAGGAAGCTGGGAAGCAAAATGAGTAAGAGCAACCCAGGGGGTAGCATACTTGTTCACGACGACGAGGACACCATCAGCCGCAAAATTGGAATGGCTTACTGTCCAGCCGGGGTTTCCAAGAATAACCCAATAATAGAGTTGGTTAGATACATCATTCTTCATGAGTTTTCTGAATTCGAAGTAGAAAGGGCATCCAAATATGGAGGGACGATATCCTACAACAATTACGCTCAACTAGCAATTGATTTCGAGAACCGACTTCTTCATCCAGCTGACCTTAAACGAGCTGTTTCTAACTATTTAAATAAAATAATTGAGCCAGTAAGACAACATTTCAAGGGACGGGAGCCGATATTAGAAAATTAGCAATTTCGTCAATAGTGTTCAAAAGGCGGAAACTATTTTGCAAATAATCTTAAGCCGGAGGTGAGATTACCCTTGAATCAACAGACCACTCCACTTTTTTCATTTTCTTAATACTCCCTTCTATAGACTAACCGTGCCACTCTGCCCCGATGACAACTCAAAATATGTCTCGACAGGAATATGGGCTCATGGCGACTAAGTTTCAAAAAATCCAATCCATTTCAAAATTATAAAATTGGTACGAATTATAGAGGCAATTCTGAAAGTATCGCTACAATAGTATGTGTCACTATACTTCTGCGGGAGTGTCATGAACTAGCTCATACTTTGATTTGTACCCTCTTGGGTTTATCATAAGATGGCGATATGTGAAGGTCGATGTATTCCCTATGATGATTGTAGTTATCATTCCCATAATTTGCTGATGTTCCGGTTCAAGCAGTTTTTGCAAATCAGTAATTACAACCGTTTGGCTTTCTCGATAGGCTCCCTTTATTATAGCGACTGGTGTCTTCGGGCTTCGATATTTTAAGAATATTTCTCGTGTGTCTCTTAACTGGTGAACCCTTCTCTTACTAGTTGGATTATATATGACGGTCACAAAGTCTCCCATCGCTGCGGCTTCCACTCTTTTTATTATGATCTCCCAAGGGACGAGTAGGTCACTCATACTAACTACTGCAAAGTCAGTCATTAGAGGAGAGCCAACTAGTGCCGCACAAGAATTCAGTGACGAAACTCCTGGTACGCACTCCACGTAGATCCCATTATCTCGTTCCCAGTTTCGCTCAGCAAGAATTTCATAGACCAGTCCTATCATGCCATATATTCCAGGATCACCGGAGGATACAAGGGACACTTTTTTACCTCCTTCTGCTGTCCTGATTGCCTGATTGGCTCGATCAACTTCTTGGGTCATCGGATATCGATGAATCTCTTTTCCGACAATTAGATCCTCGATCAGCGTGATATAGGTGTCATAACCGATGACAACTTCACTCGCAGCGATGACTTCTTTCGCACGATATGTCATTTGGTCATGATCTCCAGGCCCTATCCCCACGACAAACAATTGGCCCCTTTCCATGCTCAACAGCTAATCATTATGACAATTTATCCTTTGCTCGAAGAATGGCTTCAAATAATACCATACGTTCTAACATCACGAATTGTTGAGATCGAATTCACTATGAATTGTTCTTACCACTTCTACACAATCCACGTCATTCACTACGAAAGCAAGGTTTAATTCGGAAGATCCTTGAGCAATCATAATTACATTGATATTCTTGTTGCCAACAGCACCAAACACTCTTGCGGCTACCCCCTTAATCCCTCGCATTCCTGAACCAACGACTGCTATAACTGCAACGTCTTCTTTCACATCAATTTTCTTGATCACTCTACCAAGCAGCGACAATTCCAGAGTACTAGTTGCCTTTTGAAGTACTTCCTTCTTAACAACCATTGAAATACTTGATTCGGATGGGCTCTGAGAAATCATCATGATGTTTACTTTATTTTTAGCCAGAGTGTCAAAGATCCTTCCAGCTGTCCCTGGAGCACCAACCATTCCAACTCCGCTTACGTCTATTAAGGCTGTGTGTCGGATAGAGCTTATTGCTTTCACTATTTTGTGCGAATCCTTACTGGGATTACTTACTACTAAGGTACCGTCGTCATCTATCTTCATAAAATTTCTTATCCTCATTGGGATATTAGACTCGATAGCCGGTTCCAATGCTCTTGGATGCATATATTTAGCACCAAACAATGCCATTTCTAAGGCTTCGGCAAATGACGCTTCTCGTATGACCCTTGCGTCGCTGACAATTTTCGGATCGGCTGTCATTAATCCATCCACATCGCTCCACAGCCATACCTCATCCGCTCTGGAGCCCGCCGCTATAATCGTTGCTGTGTAGTCGGAGCCTCCTCTACCAATGGTGGTTACGTTACCAAATTGATCAGCCCCAATGAAACCAGTGATCACGGGGATAATTTTCTTAGCTAACAAAGGTTTCAGCCTATGCGAAACATTAAGTTTCGTAGTATCCATTAACGGGAGTGCCTCTCCAAAATTGGAGTCGGTCACTATACCCGCATCATTGCCCACAAGATATTGTGAGCTTCCCCCAATATCCTCAACCGCCACTGAGACAATAAAGGTGGAGAGCCTCTCTCCAAATGAGAGCAAATAATCGAGCATCTTTGGAGTGACTTCTCTCATAGGCAACATCCCGTGAAGAACATTTTTAATAAGGTCAACAAGCTCACTTACAGTATTCTTTGCCTCTTTCTTTTTGGCTTCATCAAAAATACTACAGTCTATGATAGATAGATGCAGTCGTTTCAGACGGTCGACAAACTCGTTCACAGCTGCTTTTTCTCCCTTTTTTACGCTTTCTGCCACCGCTAATATCTCATCTGTCATCCCTTTCACCGCGGATGTTACCAAAATAACATCAAATCCCATCTTCTGTTGATAATTTAGCGCTAAGTTTGATATGTGTCTAATTCGCTCACCTGATTCGACTGCAGATCCTCCAAATTTCATCACAACAAGCATTTTAAGAAATCCTTGAGTACATACTCAGAAAGTTATCTGTATGTGTTTACACATAGGCAACTTTATTATCACTATTTTAATCTTGAACTCTTGGAGCAAGATAAAAATGTATTCTTCCGATATTTGCGACTCTGAACTCTAGTCGCAATGGCATCTTAGTCGAATATTCAGCTATCACAGATCCGCCCGTACTTCCTACAGCTTTTATCATCCTTGATAGGTAATCAAGGCTGTATGTGGCATTACTACTTTCTTTGACAGTAATGTCTTCTAGCCCCTCGCTAGATTGATCCAAGGTGATATTTGCTTCGCCCGCGTCTCCTTTTCCGGTAAAGACAATTCTTGTTTGCTCTGATCCTAAAGTGATGTATTCAGAAACGACTTGGATGTCGGAAAACACTCTATCCAAAGTAGAAGAGTTTAGAACGACTCTTGAGTTAAAATTCAATTTTGGGAGTGGTGTTGAACCTGAGGAACTTTCTATGAGTCGCATTTTATATTCTCTATTATAGCCGTTCTTGATCCGAATTAGTAATGTAGAATTCTCTCCGATAGAAACCTCAATCGCATCCTTCTTATCACCTCGTCTTATTAGTTTAGAAAATTCATCAATTCTTACGCCAAATTTAATGGAATCATTGCACTGGAATTTTTGGAATGCTGAGTTGGGCCAGTGAATATCAATAAGCGCGACATGCGAAGGATCCATCCCTCTGAATAGAAGCCCCTCGACATTGGCTTCAAAGGTTGCCTCATCTACTAAGGTTGAGATTGCCGATGTTACCACTTTCCATTCGTCTGGGGAGTTTGTACTAGCGCTGAATGTCAATATTTATGATTACCGACATCATCTATTAATTTTAAACATTGCTGTCTGACCATTACGTCGACAATCCAAATTAGAAATAGGCCCCTGAACGGAATACCTTTAATCATGAGTAATTTCTCCAAGTGTAGCTACATTCAGTACACCTGTAGAACTGTGTAGTCGCCTCATCTGCAGACCTTGTCTGCAACATCCACCAATACGCAGTCATATTTCCACATTTTGCACACTCAATGCTCGTTGTGGGCATAGCATTTGGCGCATCGGAATCCATTACCTTAAGCGCACTTTTTGAGATATTTTCAGATCTTGTTTGTCTGGGTTGAAGCTTTTCTTGATTCTGCAAAGAATATTTATCCTGTTCAGCATATCCACATTTTGGACATTTTACCGTACCCTCTTCAGACATAGGTTTCATGCGTGATTCGCAGCTAGGACAGAACTTCAGGTTGGCTATCACCTTCAACTTCTTAGTTGAGTCTTAATACTTGCGCCCAATTCTTCCAAATATTTACTTGCGTTGGCAGATGCTTCCTTCAGTGCCATCGCAGGATCTTCTTTTTTTGTGACAATCCTCATAATATAATCTCTAATAAGTGGGTGTTTAAGTATAACTCCCGCAAAGTCAATATCCTTTTTGCTAAGTAGTTCATGCTGGATGATCAGCATCACGGAGATATCTTCGTCTCTAAGTTTTAGCTCCAAGGTATTGTCATTACTCTCAATTACTTCTGTGAGCATACGTTAGAGACAACTACTTATTGAAGATATAAATGATCTCCTGATATTGCCGATACTGAGCAGCCGAGGAAATTTCATTTCGGAGACAAAGTTAGAGGCTGTCCACGAAAAGGAAGAATTCAACACTAGAGGACTGCTAAAACTTAGCTTTAGCATAACCGGGACCATCAGAAGTGCTTTTAATCAATCGAGTTGGGAGAAAGCGTACAACAAACATGACAATTCATTTCGTCTCAAAATACGCATCGCCTTGAAGATCAATAACCGCACGATCTTTACTAGAGAGTATGTTAGGAAAGCAGCTCTGTTTTGGACCAGAAATCCCAAGATCCCATTTAGGATCTGGATATTTATAGTACAAGAAGATGTTCCTTTATATCCGCTTTCAGTTCAAGGGGCACAGTCACTGATGTTTGACGTCGATAAGACAATAGAGGCCAGCAGAGCTCAACGCGGAACGTCAGGAACTGAGGATATTTATGCTGAGATCCGAGTTTCATGGGGAAGGCATGATTTTACTGAGCCAGTTGAGTTATCTGCAAGATCCAATTCAATAAGACTAGATTGATTTCATGTTGTGGTGAGCTGTCAAAATCAACGTTTGTTGTAATTAACTGGATTCTTCCTACCTGTCAGGTAGTTGAGCAAGGGAAATGTGATGAGCTGGTTTTTTTCTATTCAGGCACCGATTCGCAGACTATACGCCCATTTTCTAGTCTGACAAATAGATATCGGTTATCTTTGAAAATCAACGTTACTTCAGAATCTGACTGTTCAACATCTAGTAATTCTTGACCTTTTATACCATCAAATTTTGTCATGAGTACTAAGTGTTCTCGACCAGATATATTAAATTAGATCTCATCTGTACAATGATTGGAATGCCCTTGGCACAAACACGGGTCATTGAGAACGGTAGGTTCCGAGATCTTTTCAACATTACTCATCAAACATTATGCATCTTTGTAGGCGATTGGTTCAGAAATCGATAAGGTAGTTGGGGCCAAAACTTTGAGGATTTGTGATATATCATCTGCAGATTACATTGGAAGAGAAGTGACCTTACGTGGTTGGGTGTATAGGTTGCGAAAGCAAAAGGGAAACACATTCGTACTTCTCAGGGATGATCGCGGATCTATCATACAATGTGTATTCCCTTCCTACAAAATAGACGACATAACAAGGGAGTCATCTGTGGAAATTTCTGGTATAGTAAAGCAGGATGATCGTGCTCCAGAAGGGGGGATCGAGATTGCTGGAACAAATCTCCAGGTCTTTCAAGTTTCGGAGAAAGACTATCCTCTCGGTGAGTATCAAAGCGCAGAGTTGTTACTTGATAATAGACATCTAGCATTACGTACACGGAAAATGATAGAAATTGCTAAGATTAGGGCATCGATGTTTAAGTTTCTTAGACAATGGTTTTCTGAGAATGATTGGATGGAAGTAACCCCGCCACTAGTGGTGAAGGGTTCAGTAGAAGGAGGTTCAACTCTCTTCAAACTAAACTATTTTGACGACGTAGCATTCCTGTCGCAGAGTGCACAGCTCTATCTAGAGGCAATGATTTTCTCATTGGGTCCTGTGTGGAGTCTGACTTCCTCGTTTCGGGCGGAACGATCTAGGACTGTTAGGCATTTGGCAGAATTTTCACATCTGGAATGTGAGGCCCCATGGGTGTCCCTTCGAGATCTTCTGCAAATCCAAGAGGATCTTGTTAGGTATACGATTGATAAAACTATTAATGAACGACAGGAATCATTGAAAGTTCTCAAAATAGACTCCAGTCAGTTTAAGGAACTTGGGGAGCCTTTTCGCAAAATTACCTACGATCAAGCCATTGAAAGGCTAATCTCACTCGGTTTCCAAATAACCGAAGTCGACGGAAAAGCTAGAACTATTCGATGGGGGGACGATTTGAATATTGATTCAGAAAGGGAATTAACTAGACAGATGACGACCCCTTTGTTCATTACTGGATACCCTACTAAGGTGAAGCCTTTCTATGTCAAGGAAAACCCAGATCAGTTGGAAACAAGTCTTACTTTTGATCTCTTGGGACCCAGAGGATATGGTGAGTTAAGTAGTGGAGGGATGAGAGAAGATAATCTCCCAGCTCTGTCCAATAGGATTAGACAAGCAGGTCTCAATCCTGTTGATTACGGATGGTATCTTGATTTGAGGAAATATGGATCGGTGGAACATGGAGGATTTGGAATGGGAATCGAGAGGCTGCTGAGGTGGTTTATTGGTATCGAGGATATTAAAGATTGTGTACTTTTTCCTAGGACCATGTCCAGAATAAGTCCATAGGTAGCCCAAATAGATAAACGATTTTGAAATACGAATTGCATTCAATTTATAGATTTTTAAACCTGGCACCGCTTGTCAAGTTTAAATTTTAGGCGCACGGTCATTGATCGATGCATGGAGAACGTGAAGAGGAAGTCAACTCCTTGTTTTTCGAGTTAGCCGGAGATTTAAGGTACTCTACCCTAATGAAACTTGGAAACAGATCATACCGTCTTTCACAACTTGCTGAAGAGCTAAATGCAACGATGCAAGAAACACATAGAAACATATCGCGACTCGTCTCCTCAAACCTCGTCACAAAGGGGCTTGAAGGAGACCTTATACTTACCCCGTACGGAGAATCAATTGTTTCTCTAATTCCAAGTTACGCGTTCATGTTTCGAAATAGAGAATATTTCAATGATCATTCATTTGGTGATCTTCCACTAAAATTTATTCTTAGGATAGGTTCTCTCGCTGAATGTGAGGTTGTTAACGGTGTTATGGCTATACTTCAAAGATGGAAGTATATATTCCTGAATTCAAACAAATACATCAAAGAAATAATTTCGGAAGTACCCGTTGACCTTATTGAGACTCTTAGTTCAAGGATTCGAAGTGGCGTAAAATTTTCTTATATATTCCCTCGAGATCCTGTAGTCCCAAAGGGAAGGAGTGAAATCTTGGAAAGAATAGGTTGGCGCAGTTTGATTTCCCAAGGGATGGTTGAGAGACGAATGCTGGATAGCGTCAAGCTGGTCATGATATTTAACGAAAGACATTCCTGTGTTGCATTCCCTAGTTTAAAGGGAAGGCCTGACTTGAACATAGTATATTTTAGTGATAGTGATGCGTTTCACGAATGGTGTGAAGATTATTTCGCTTACCAATGGAACCGTGCTGGAGTTTTCGACGAAAGTAAGCTGTCACATGAGATCTGACCGTAGGGTGTGGGAACTGAAATCTAAGTGAGGCTAGCGAATGAAAAAACTATTGGTCAAGCATTCCATGATTTGTCATTCCGACAATACTGATATTCACGATGTTACGGCCACTCTATTTTATCGATTCTGTTATAAAAGACATCTTAAGTTAGTGAATACTAGTTCCTAAAGGTGTATTTGTAGGTTCAATCATATTATTCTACGGCAAAAGGTCCACATTATGAGCATATCTACATGTTTTTATACGCCAGCCATGACTATCTAGGTGTATGCCACAGGCCTTCGTACTGATGAATGCAGAATTGGGAAGCGAAGATTCTATTGTT
The DNA here is from genome assembly GCA_050748485.1 of Nitrososphaeraceae archaeon. Lineage (GTDB taxonomy): Archaea > Thermoproteota > Nitrososphaeria > Nitrososphaerales > Nitrososphaeraceae > TH5896. Next base: position 13,185 of record JBOGPP010000002.1, read on the forward strand.
AACGAACTCAATAAACTTGAAGGTGTAAGGGAAGTTTACCAGGTCTATGGAGTGTACGATATTGTGGCACAGGTCGAAGCTGACACAATGGAGAAAGTTAAAGAAACTATTACATGGAAGCTAAGAAAGCTTAATGGCGTCAAATCTACATTAACAATGATAGTGATGGAATAGAGCAGCGGCCTATAAGTGTGTGAATTTCTTTCAAGTTCTCGACCCACAAGCATTGGAAGCGGTATTCCATCCAGACAAAAAATAGTCTACATAAGGTTAATGAAGTTGTATTACGTTGTTAAATATCGATTGATCAGATGATCTTTTTCAAAAAGAAGAATGAAGAAGGGTCGAATGAATTTAAATGCAAATATTGTGACATGAAATTTGATGATAAAGAGCGGTTAAAGAGGCATTCTCGAAAAGCCCATTCTGAGAGCGGGGACTTTATGCCTAACGCAAATCCCTTTGGCGGATTTTAGATATTTTCGAATTTATCCGATTCCCTAGTAGCAACAAAATTATATTAAACCCCAAATGTTCCCAATCCATGATGATACTCAAAGACTGCATGGACGGCCCTATGTCAATTACGGTCTAATTTTTATTAACGTCATGGTTTTTTTTTGGGAAGTGGCGTTTACGAATTTCTTCATGGATCCTAATGCTACGCAGGAATTATTTTATACATACGGTTCTATCCCCCGTTTTGTAATAGATGGAGATATCGTGTCCATTTTTACTTCAATGTTTATGCATGGCGGAATTGCGCATATAGTGGGCAATATGGTTTTTCTATTCGTTTTTGGAGATAATATAGAAGATAAATTTGGACATCTGAAATACCTTCTGATATACCTATTATGGGGAATTCTTGCAGCGTATTCTCACAGCCTGGTTGCGAATCAGGACAGCAGCGCCTTGATTCCGGCTGTCGGAGCATCAGGTGCAATTTCAGGAGTATTGGGAGCATACCTAGTGATGTTCCCAAGAGCCAAGATATTCACAATAGTATTTGCCTTCTTTATCACAACTGTTAGGATTCCAGCAATTGCATTCCTACCAATATGGTTTATTATGCAAATAGTCTTCGGTATTATATTCCCCCAATCTGGGGGTATAGCATATTTTGCACACATAGGGGGCTTCGTAGCAGGATTGGGCACCGCTTACGTCTGGAGACTATTGGCGCATAAAAGGGACATCCGCATTCGAGATATCCGTTCTCCTCCAATCAAGAAGATATCATTTAACCCCCCAGAGAGTCCGTTTGTTAGAGCAGAACCGGACATTATAAAAGGACCAGACTTTTATGAAATATTAGTTGAGGTTAGAGGCATTTCGGGACTCGCAGATGTTAGGGTGGATTTCGAACCTCAAAACAATTTAGTAAAGATAACCGATCGCAAATCCAATATTTCGCAGGTATTGGTCAAGCTACCAGAGGATGCTTCGAAGTATAAATTGCGAGACATTGATTATCTCAACGGCATCATTCGAGTAAGATTAAGTTAACCGTACAACCGGCTCATGAAGGTCTGCCTCAGACACAGAATTTGAAGACAAAAAATTATGCTATTTCACTAGGCCAAAAGTTTATAGATGCGTTTCTTGAGTTCAGTCATGATGTCCCAGCAGACCCCTCCAAATCTGGGAGGTAAGGTTTCCAGGCGTGATTTCTTGAAATTAATGGCGGCTGCTGGTACTGTCTTAACATTCATACCATTCGTAGATTGGGGAAAGTTTTTACCTAATCCTGCGGGGCAAGTATCGGTAAGGGCGAAGGTTGAACTACCTGATGGTTCTCAAGCTAACATGAGCTCATTTCCAGTGAACCATTCTGAGGCCGTGATTTATCCCAAGACAGATGATCCTACATTGAACAAGGAAGCATTTCGAACATGGCAGTTCATTCGGCTACCTGAAGAGCTTGGCGGAAATAATAATGATATTTCATCTTTCAGAATGTATAGTATGGTGTGTTTGCACTTGTGGTGTCTATGGAAGTACTGGCCTGAACCTGGAAGGAAAAGGGGAGAATGTCCTTGTCATGGAAGCCTATATGATCCATTAACAGGCATGGCTTTCGCAGGACCAGCCGCACTTCAATCACCTCCTTCAAATGTCTTACCAATGCTTGATTTAGAAGCCGATCAAAATGGAGCAATCTGGGTTAAACCTCCGAACTGGAGTCCAAATGGAAATGGAGTGGTGGGATTTGGGCGCTACCTTAAAGAGTGAAAATAGTCTAGTTCAGTTCTGTAAATGGGTCTACGAAGGGGTAGACCGAACCATATTCATGGGGATGAAATTCACAATTCCCTCAAGGTTCGTCAGTCCTCTCGGCTTTCTCGGGATGTTAACCTTTGTCATATTCATTATTTTAGGTGTAACTGGAGCTCTTTTGATGCTATGGTACGAACCTATTCTAGATAGGGCCTGGGACAGTGTTGAAAGAATTAATGATACTATTCCATTTGGATTTCATCTACGTAATATTCATTATCATGCTTCTAACGCAATGGTAATGGTAGCGTTGCTTCATATGTACTACCAATATTTTAGTGGTCGTTACAAGATTAGAAATGAAATCCTTTGGGTAACAGGAATTATCTTAGGAGTTCTTACAATACTTGAGGCATTCACAGGTTATGACATTATATTTAGTGAGCGTGCTGAACTGGCGATCTCTATTGCTGCATCGCTAACCAATTCTATACCTGTTTTGGGACCGGATATAAGAGAAGCGTTTTTTGGAGGAGGCTTTTCAGACTTTATTTTGAGATTCTACTCATTCCACGTCTTTTGGCTGCCAATTGCTATGCTAGGTCTCATGGTCGTTCACTTTCCAAGGTTCCTGGTTTTTGATGTTCCTATGGTAATGGCCTTTACAGGGGCTATAATGATAACAGGAGGAGTTTTCCCTGTGGACCTTGGGCTGAAATTTGATCCAAATGTCCCACCAGGGATCACCGTTCCAGAGTGGTACCTTACTGGGCTGTATGCATTCTTGCGAACTATGTATGACAAGTTCGTGACAGGTGTGCTCTGGCCTGGACTCTTCATTTTTACATTGCTAATAATACCTTTCATTGATCGATACAAGAAATTTTCATGGAAGGATAGACCTATCATTACTGCAGTTGGGATTACTAGTCTAGCCCAGATTATCGTTACTACCTATTGGGGTTTCTATATAGATCCGGATATTCAGAAATCCCTTCTCGAACGACTTGTAATTGACCCCATTTTCTTTTACATTGTAATGGTATTATTGGTTCCACTTTCGTTCGGATTCACATATATGATGATAAAGCTCGCAAAAAATGCAGAGTCAAAGGCAAAGGCGCAGCCAAAGAAAGCAACTGGAAAAGGTCCAATCAACCTCCCTGCAAAATGGGTATATATAATCTTCATCGGCTTGCTAATATTCCAGATATACCTCAATATTTCCGCATACTATGCAGTATTAAGTGGAATGAACAACTTTTCGTTGTTTATTATAGGCTTGATGATGCTGGTATTTGCAGGAATGTTCCATATTTACAGACATGGTCGCGCTATGGAAAAAGCTCCTCCGCCTTTGCCGCCTAGACCTGCGATTCAGCCTAAAGCACCTTCGCCACTTCCACAAACGACTCAAGCGGCTTACGCTGTCGAATCTAGGGTTGAAAAACCTTTAGCTCCTCAGCAAGAGCAAAGGGTTAGGCCTTCATTAGGTTCAACTCAAAACACTAAATCTTCCACGTTAAGAAGCGGAGGTCAAACCGATAGTAAAGCTTCACAGAAAACGAGAACGTCGCAAGAGATCGTCTCTTCGGCGGAAATAGATGATCTGGACAAATCGCGGGATACGCGCGCGGGATAATCAACGTCAACTTCAACACTAAAGAAACTTTATATGTGAAATGTCTCCCCCTCATAGAAAGCACTGGTAGATGAATAACAATGTTGCAGGGATCAGCATCATGGCCTTTGTGGTTTCTGTTGCCATTAGCGTAGGTTACTATCAGTTTATCTATATCCCACAAGCAACGGCGACTCCAGTGGTACCTGAAGAAGTTCTCAACCCGGTAGAGTCTGTGGAAATCTCGATTGCAGTCGGGTCTTCACAACCTTCGCAGACTGAAAACTATGTTCCGAAGGAAATAGACGGTCCATTGGGTCTATCTAACAAGTTCATCTGGACTAATGAGGATTCAGTACCTCACACAGTGACTTCTGATACCGCATATGTAGATCCTGTCAACGGGGAATTCAATAGTATGGATACTATTGGCCTTATTCCCGCAAATGAACAATATGAGTTTACCTTTACCGAAGTAGGTGAGTATCCTTATCACTGTGAGCCACATCCATGGATGACCGGAAAGGTTTCTGTAACTGAAGGAAGATTCTGATAATCACAGCATCCCTGCTGTCTTTAGGAAAAACACAAAACAAACGAATTACGGCTTCGATTCAAGTATCATCTGCTAAGAGTGATGTAGGAAATATCACTAGCTATCTCTTTATGTTCTTGGATTATGGATACCCTAAACTTGACCTTAGAGGAAGCATCACGGGGGGTGTAATTGGTCCTCGCTGTGAATGCAATCTTTTTTTGACCTGGAATGTCTTTTTCAAATATAGAAAGCCTTGCGTAAGGATAATCTATCTTTTTTCCATTGAGCTCTACAAATTTAAAAGTACCGCTAGAATCCTCTATCTGTGAATTTATAACAATGGTATCATATCTGGAATCGTAGGACAGGTTGATAATTCCATGGATATCCTGCCCTGAGCTCACATGGTCCTCTGTCAGCTTGATAGAGATTGAATTGCTGTCGGAGTTCATTTTTAGATATTGAATTAAATCGAAATATTTATCTTGCTAGCTATATGGCCATGACATTAAGCATAAAGCCGAAGTACAAGATATTAAATTAGGGCTCGTGAATCAAGAGCATGTAAAATCGATTGTGAGGCAGGACATTTCTACGAATCTGGTTCATATGGATGAATACACTATACGATATCTATCGGGTAATGATTTCAATCCAGAAAGTGCTAGGATACTGGTTTTATTGCATGGAATAGGCGCCTCTGCCGAGAGATGGGCACCCGTATTTCCTGGGTTATCTGAGAGATTTGAGGTAATAATTCCTGATATAATTGGTTTCGGATATAGTGATAAACCGACAGTAGAATATACGATGGATTTCTTTGTAGAGTTCCTAGATAGATTCATGAAAGCCCTTTACATCAAGCAGGCTAGTTTTATTGGATCGTCATTCGGAGGGCATCTAGCCACAGAATTCACGATGAAATTCCCCAGTCAGGTAAATAAACTAGTTCTCGTTTCTCCAGCAGGGACTATGCGGACGTCGACTCAAACTCTCGATGAATATATAATGACCGCGCTTTATCCCACATATGAAAACGTTGCAAAAGCCTTTTCACATATGACTTATAATTCAGAAATCGTTCCGGAGTCCACGATACGCGATTTCATTAATCGAATGAGACTTCCGAACGCAAAATATGCATTCATGTCGACCTTATTGGGGATAAGAGATTCTCCTAATCTTGCTGGTCGTTTATCAAAAATAAAGGTTCCAACTTTATGTATATGGGGAGAACACGATCAAATGATTCCCTTCCAATATTCTGCTGCCTATGGAGATATCCCAAGCTGTACTACTAAGGTGATGAAGGGATGTGGGCATACTCCACCCATTGAAAACCCTGAGGAATTTACAAAAATTGTCCTAGATTTTTTGCAGTAATCTAAGGTGAGGCTTTCGGTGATAATATTAAATAAATGTAGCGAACTGATTCATATCAATGACCGAAAGCGATAGTAACTCTTTCGATGCTTTAAGAAAAGCTGTTGAACAAGGAAATGAGGCTCAACGGGAATTTATGAAAAAGTTGACCTCGGTCCAACAAGATGCAATGAACAATTATATCTCAACTATGCAAAATGCCTTGCATTTTAATGCAATGTTCAAAACTACTGTTCAGAGTGGAGGTAGGATTTCAATTCCGGAGGCAGAGAGGATCGCCTTAAACATAGAGGAAGGTGATCTGGTCCAGGTAATCGTGACACCGATACTGAGAAAGAAGAAAGGCACTGAGTAGGTTTATCAAATACCATTGTGCCTAGTAACTCACCTTCTCCTCACCTTAAAGGCAATCATCTCTATTGACCTGTTCGAAAACAAATCGCCTGTCTCCCAGATGACTATCAGCAAATAATATCATAGATCCTAAATTTATCGCAAGACATAACTAGCTCGGCATATTGCGTACAGTTGATTCCAACCTTTCATGCAAATCCATCACTGATTTGCGCAAATCATGTAGATCCTTGGATATCGTATCCAATTCCTTCCTTGTAGGGAGATTTAGTATTCCTAGTGTCCTTTGAGACGAGGCTTGGATTTGACTTAGTAAGTCCATCTGTTTATCCAACAAATCTCGATAAGTAAGCGCAAATTCCTTAGAATTGAATAACCTATTGAACTCTTCCTCAAAGGAATCAATCATTATTTTTCTGTAATCATCTAGATCCTTTTTGGTTTTGATATCTAGTAACGAAGAAGAGGTCTTCTCATTAATTCTTAAAACTGCATTAACGTATGCCTGGTTAACCTGCTTCCAATACTGGCCAAGGGTAATCTGAGATTTCATTATTGTTTCCGCCAAATTGGCAACTTGAGCGTTCTCATCCTTGATATTACCAAAATACGAAAATAACGGGCCTATTGTTGGTAGTTTAAAAATTTCCTCCCAAATTCCCAGCATACTTTTTCCGAGCTCATCATTTTCTCCAATGCCACGCCTCATTTCGTCTCCCACCTGTTCGTCTGACGCCATATCTAATAGTACTATTGTTTAAGCCCGAATTTGTAGCTATTGAAATTGATATTAAATAGAACTCTACCTTTAACAAAAACTAAGAATTTTATAAGGAGTGAAGCTTGAAAATTAAGAAGCGGAAGAATACCACCGGGTATTTGCTCGAGAATTCGTTTACGTTGGGCTCGTAGCTCAGCTTGGATAGAGCGCCTGCCTTCTAAACCTAGTGAAGAAAGCCGGAAGTCGAGGGATCGAAGCCCTCCGGGCCCGCTAGACCTTGTGATCCTAAAGGGGGTCAGAATATCCGTCATTTATTATAAACAATTTTAAGTAGGCTTCCTTCAAATGTTGCTGACCAACTTGGTAACCGATAGGCATCTGCGAGAGTTGATAAAGCAAGCAAGGGATCGCTTGGATAAGCGACACTTCACGCAGTCAGCTGAATTGACGCTTATATTGAAGGATATTGACGTGAAAAAGGGATTTAGTCTAAACGAGGTAATAAGTTTACCACATAAATCAAATGATGAATCTGCGATCTGCCTAATCGGCTCTGGAGACTTGGCAATGAGAGCAAGGAAAGTGGGCATCCAGACTGTACTGGAACCTCAAGAGCTCGACAGATTGGGAACTAACAAAAGGGAGGCAAGAAAATTGGTTAGGAAGCATGATTTTTTCTTATCCGATACTTCTTTAATGTCGTCAGTAGGGCGGTCTATCGGACAGTTTCTAGGTCCCAAAGGCAAGATGCCCACTCCATTACCCTACGGCGCTCCTCTTGAATCGATAGTCAATCGATTTCAAGGCTCGATAAGACTGAGAATTAAAAATCAATTAAGTGTTTCTGCTAAAGTTGGAGATGAGGGGATGGACGATTCCTCATTGGCTAACAATGCCGTCGCGGTAGTATCAGCTCTTGAAAAGAAGCTTCCTCAAGGAGAGAAGAATATTCGTAGCGCTGTCTTCAAATTCTCAATGAGTAGGCCAGCAAAGTCAGGTGCTTTGAAAGGTGAATCGGTGGGATAATAACTTTGGTCAGATCTGAAATTATGGATGGTAGTAGAAAGAACTACCCCAAGAAAAAGAGGCTTATGTATCAGGAGATGATGAAATTTCCTAAGGAATATAGTGCCGTAGCCATTTCTAATCTGAATAAAGTTAGAGCAAATCAATTAATGCAGCTCAGAAAAAAATTTCGCACTGATATGAAATTGAGGGTCGTGAAGAATAAAGTGGTACAGAGAGCGTTTGAAAAAATTGACGATATTCATCGGCTACCTGAATTCAGCAAGAGGCTGGAAGGACAATGTTTGCTTCTTTTTACTAATACCAATCCTTTTCGCCTCAATATAATCTTCGATAAAAGCAAGATATTTCTACCTGCAAAGGGCGGAGATATTGCACCTACCGAAATCATTGTTCACGCTGGAAACACCGGGATTACTCCAGGGCCAGTCCTTTCAGAGTTCAAAGAAGCTAATGTTCCAACCAAGATTGACCAGGGAAGTATTTTGGTGGTAAAGGACACTCTTGTCGCCAAGCGCGGCGACGAAATATCTCAGAAATTAGCTTCCCTTTTAAGCAAATTAGACGTAAAGCCTATTGAAGCAGGTATATCAGTAACTTGTGCTCTTTCAGACGGTCTACTCTTTACGGAAGATGATCTAAGAATTGATTTGGACGTGTATTCTAAGGAACTGGCGAGGGGAGCATTCGAAGGCCAGAATTTGGCCATTTTATGCGGATACCTTACCTCCGAAACAGTTAGGCCGTTGATACTACAAGCAGGACAAGAAGCATTGAATTTGTCAGTTTCGACAGGTTACATAAACAAAGACACTATCAAACCTATTCTCTTGAACGCTCACGCTCAATCCTTAAGTATTTCCAACATCATCAAAGAAAAGGGCTATACGGTAACCTGAATAAATATTTTAAGGAATCCCTTAAAGTATTTCCAATCGCTTAAAAGAAAAGGGGCCATACGGGAGCCTCGATAAGTATTTCTGAGAACCTCGACGCATATTAGAAATTAAAGATAGTGTCAGTTTTGCTTGTCCAATTATCCAAAGAGTGCCGACAATCCTTCCAATGCCTCTTCCTCCTTCTTTTCCTCCTTCTTTTCCTCCTCTTTTGATTCAGCAGGCTGAGGAGAGGTTGCAGCTGGCGATGTTACAGGTCCTTGCACGGAAACTGGGCTGCTCTTGAGGGCTTCTTCAATATTTACCTCGCTCAAAGCGGTAACGAGAGATTTGATTCGCACATCATCTGGAGCAACCCCCGTAGCCTTTATGACATTCCTTACATTATCCTCATTTATATCCTGTTTCAGTTTGTGTAACAATAAAGCCGCATACATATATTCCATTGTAGAATTTGCTCTATGCTTGACCTTAATATAAAACTTTCAATAGCTTTAGAGGATCCGCGTACTCCTCGCGACCGCATAAACATGTTCCTTTAAATCCCTTTCATAAAGAGAATTCATTTTCTCCAGGAGGACAGTCCTAGCATATTGTCTTTCCTCTTCTGTTGATGCTCTAAATATATGCGAGAATAGATCTGGAAGATTCTCGCGTACCCAGCCGTCGAGTACGAAGTATCTTTTTTCGTTTATCCAAGTAGTCTTTGTATTGTCTAAATCAATTTCATCGCTGAACGCCCCACTCTCCACTCGATCTATGAGCATAAAAATACAGTTATTTGGGTCTGGATCCTGAAGCACTTGTGCAGGCCTACCTTGTACCACCCCCGATTTAACTCTCTCCATCAAGCCAACCGGACGGATAAATGAGCCAAGGACCGATAGCTTTTTCCCGTTAACTTCATGGACTCTACCTATGACTAGAATGTGATAGTCATTTTCGTTCTGTGCAGCAAATACATAATCTCCACGTTTTATGCGCCCACGCCCAAACAATATTTATACAAAAACACCGGTGAAATTATAGTTTTTGTTCGTGATAATCTTGCTCAGAGATCTGAAATCTAGCCTGTAAATCTATTTGCTTAGGTTTCAGTTATCTCCCAATCTTTAGTATGAAATCTTCGAAAAAACTACATTTATTAATCAGATCGCCTGCAGTATGATTGTAAAACGTGCAAAGATTCGACGACTTAGATATGAAGATCTTGACAGAGCTCACGCGTGACGCTAGCATTTCGGTTCCTCGACTTAGTAAAAAATTGAATGTAAATGCGTCCGTTTTGTATAGTAGAATAAAGCGGTTGTCCAAACGCGATCTTATCCAGAAATTTACAGTTATTATAAACGAAGGTATGCTGGGTATTAGTGTTAGAGCCATAGTTGGGATAAACCGAGACCCAAAACAAAAGGAGAGGATTCATGCAGAGCTTCTAAAAATTCCTGAAATTCGTTCAATTTCGGAGGTTACAGGGAGGTTTGATATGGTCGTCAGTGTAAATGCCAGGACCTTAGAGGAATTGCATAATGTCGTGATAGAGCTGATTGGGAAAATTGAAGGAATTCAGAATACTGAAACCTTTGTAGAGATGCAGAGGACTGACAAAGACCCCGCCTACGGATTGCAACAACAAATAGTAAGGTAAAAGTTAGCATTGGTAGGTTTAGCTTTCTTCTGCGCTATCTTCAAATAGCCGAATCCAATGTGTATTATTGAAAATAAATGGCCGTGGTGCAACGAAAGTTTACAGAGATAATACAGACTTTAAAGTTGGCGAAGAAGACGAGTAAGGATGACTACGTAACCCATATGCGTTTGGTCTTGCTTGGTTTAGGCGTAGTAGGCGGAATCGCTTTTGTCATCAAGTTGATTGCTGAATTTATTACGTTTGGCGGCGGACAGTAACCCGAACTATCGCCTGTGCTTTCGAAAATGAATTATAACCAGGAAATATTCGGCGTCGCTCCATAAAAAGAAAGTAAAGGCCATTGCGATAGAGTCGGTTCTGATTTAGTAGTACTTCTTCTCGAAGTGTTTTAATCACCCTCTGCCCTATTAGTTGGGTATTATTGCTGAGTCGAGATTTGAGGATTGCAACTATCGGTTCTCATTGTGCATTGCAATTGATGAAGGGAGCAAAAGATGAAGGATTCAAAACAGTTCTAATCTGTAAAAAGGAAAGAAAATCTCTGTATAGGCGATTCAAGTTTGTAGATGAAATTTTCGAAATTGAACAAAATTCGGAGACAATATCCAGCGAATGCCAGGAATACCTTAAGGAAAATGGTTGTATATTGATCCCTCACGGATCACTCATAGCATACTCAAATATTGACTACATTGAACAGCTTTCTGTACCTATTTTTGGTAACAAATGGATATTGAGGTGGGAAGCAGACAGAAATTTAAAACAAGAATTGATGTCAAGTGCTGGACTGACTACCCCTCAACCCGTAAAATCGAAGCATGACATCGATCGGCTGTGTATTGTGAAGTTGCACGGAGCCGCTGGAGGAAGAGGATATTTCTTAGCTTGGAACAGGGAAACTTTTGAAAAAGGGGCACTTGATTTACTTAAGCAGAATGTGATCAAGAGTGAGGATGATCTTTTCATCCAGGAATATGTACGGGGAGTTCCGGTCTATCTTCATTATTTTTATTCTGCAATCAACAATGAGATAGAGTTCCTTGGTGTGGACAGAAGATACGAAACTGATATAGATGGACTGGGAAGGATCCCGGCGAGCCACCAATTGGGGATAGGAATCCAGACATCGTCGTATAATGTAATCGGAAATTTCCCTCTCGTTCTAAGAGAATCTCTATTGGGAAAAGTGTTTTCAATGGGTGAGGATTTTGTGCGCGCAGCAAAGCAGTTAGTACCTCCAGGGATGATTGGTCCATTTTGCCTTGAAGGCGTCTGCGATCCACAAGGGAATTTCGTTACTTTTGAATTCTCAGCGCGGATTGTTGCAGGTACCAATCTGTACATAATGGGATCACCCTATTCTTGCCTTATCTATGATGATCCCATGAGCATGGGCAGAAGGATTGCTTTGGAAATAAAAAATGCTCAGAATAGTGCAGATATGAAAAATATTCTAACCTAGCCTCACTTGGATATCTTTCATCAAGATAAAAAATCAAGGAGCTCATCCACCTGTCAGCCGAGAGAATTTTCCTTTTCTTTTTATACTGGAGATATAGTCTAGATTGGAAAGAGCGATTTTCGCTGATTCACGAACCTCCTCGCTTTCATCTGATAGTGCGTGCTCGAGCGGGTCTCTTCCTTGCTCCGAGCCGATCACACCCATTGCTATGGCCGCTTCGTGTCTCACGAACAAGCTAGGATCAGAGTTGATTGCATGGGATAACGCGTTCAATGCGTCAGTAAATCCAAGCTGTCCTAGCGCGAATGCTGCTTCGTGTCTGACCAAAGAGTCTTTATCATTCTCCAATGTGTTGCTTACGGCATCTACGACTTTATTGCCACCTATCTCTGCTAGTATGCAAACTGCCCTTGTTCTGATCACATTGTCTTCATGATTAAGCAATTGTTTGAAGTATTCCACATCGTTCTTATGGAAATGCTTCTCCATTTTATGGAGCAACCCAACACGTAACTGCGCATCAAATTCAGTATTTTGATTGTCGTTCAACTACTTTGAAGGATTAATCAGGGGGTATCCATATATATTGTCACAGAGGCATCAAGTTGAATGAAGTTAAATAGCATGAAATAGTAGCGGTCTTCTTGACAGTCATTTTCCGATTTTGAATTAATACTCAAGAATTCTGATTATTTGCAAGATGAATTGTTGGGTCCGATCACTTTATACTATTGAGCTATGAGCGTCAATGAATGGCTGGAATAATGTCAGAATGGGCTCTAATGCATAAAATAGCTCTAAAAAGACCCGGCTTCTGATCTGTCTCTCATTACCCCACAAATATTAAAGACTTGGGCCTGCGATTTTATATGTGTTAATCTTGTTAGATATGATTAGTTCCCAAGACGTACTTTAAGCCATTGATTCATTCGATCAAAGGAATCTCAATTTTTCTATTAGTTGTCCAAAAGAAAGAAGAAACGTCCGGTAGCTATTTGTTATTCGACTCTACCATGCGGCGGCTTGGTCAACGGCATCACATTATTATAACGAACTAATAGCAATTTCTAACATGCGAATTAGGTATTGGCGACTTACAGTAGAAGACTTATCTTTGGCGACTTATCCTTCAGAAAGGGTAAACCATTGGGAAATTAAATGCTTACAAGGAGGGTACGAGCATTTCGGAGTCTACTGGTTTAGATATGGGACACCTTATGACAAGGAGCCAGTTCATGGTTTGGCTATTTATTATAATGACATTGCACAGAACAAAGTAGATGAGTTGACTGGAATGTTGCACAGCAGCTTCGGAGGAGAAATCTTGCGGCGCCAGGCCAGAGTGTTCCTGAATGGTTCGAAGGAATTCGCGGATCCTCGTGAATTAGCAAAGTTAGCTAGCGATATTAGTGCTCGATTCAAAGGCCCGGTTGAAATTACCTTAGAATTCGAAGAAATATCTGAGGACGATAGGCAAGAGAATCTCATCAACCTCCCTCCCTCTAAGCTATTGGAGATCCCAGGAATTAATTAACGAAATGCACAACTCATTATGTCTATACCTTGCTTTCTTACTCCAATGTGAAATCTCATTCTTTGATAACAACTGTAAAACTGGTCTGGGACGCTTATTGGAGACAATATCTGTTGCATATGTCCTCTGACATTCAAGGTATTATTACGACTTTCCTGAGGAACAAGAGAATTAGTGAATTCAATGAATGGCGATTGAAAAATTTGACACTAAAACTCAACCTAGATGGAATCGATTTATCCGCTCTTGATTTGTCAGGTGTTTTATTGAATGGAGCATCATGCGTTGGCAGTAATTTCTGTAAGACCAACTTAAGTCGAGCTAATCTTGTGCAATCAGATTTATCAATGACCAACTTCGAGAATTCAAATCTAAATTCCGCCTTGGTGATGTATTCTGATTTAAGCAGGTGTAACTTGTCTCGAGCAGATTTAACAGGGACAAATTTGATGTGGTCAAATTTGAGTCATTCTGATCTCTCTTACTGCATTATTGCGAACACGATTCTTGTGGAATCGAATCTGTCACAAGCCAACTTCACAGGTGTCGACATGTCTACCGCATTTCTAAAATATGCCAAAAGGGATAACAATTTAAAAAATGTGGCGGTGTAGATCTTATAATGAGGTTGTATTCTTCTTGAGTCCGAATCTAGTTTATTCATGTGTGTTATTATACTACAGGTTTCCCACTTATGTGGACAAGACTTTTAACCGCATGAATTTCCTTCCTTGATCTAACTATTAAGTTGCATATTCTTCCAATTTCAAGGTGATCCGGGACTGGCATACCGTTATCTATTTCTACTATCGAGGGTGAGAGGTGCTTGCCCGTAATGCCTTGACCGAGGAATAATAACCCTGTGTATTGCTCAATGTATTGCTCAATTAATTGATTAGTGATGATGGGTTCTGAGTCGGTTGCTGTTCGAAATATTCGTGAAAATTACGATTTTATTGCAAAACGTTCCTAATTCCCGAGATCCTATTTTAGGGCAAGGATAAAAAATCGGCCTAAAGTGTTACAAATTTGTCACCCTAAATTACTGTTCATTGTGATATTTCTCAAATAGGTAACAAACTGTGAGAGTTCATGATCCTGACCTTTGACAAACAACATTGAATCTTGACATTATCTATTGTTAGCGAAAGTTTTGCTTGCTGATTCCAAACATCTTGCATGCTTTAAGTGCAAGTGAAGTTTCTCTGACATGGTGAGTCCTCAATATGTTCGCACCACCGAGTGAGCATTTTAGTTCCGAGACGAGGGCAGGAATTAACCTATCATTAAGCTGCAATTTGAAGAGTTCTCCTAAAAAGGATTTACCAGAAACACCAATTGAGATAGGCTTAGCGAGATATTGAAGTTTATCTAAATTCTTTATTATCTCTTGGTCACGAACATACCAGGGCAAATTTGTCATCCTAGTACTGAAGTCATTTGTAACTTCCCTTCTAAAGAAGCCAATTGATGGATCGACTATGATTTTGCTATCAGCTATTCCTGCTTTTTTGGCTAAATCCAGACTTTCACGTAAAGCCCTAAGAGTGGAAGATAGAGTTCCAGAAATGCGAACTTTGCTATATGCTCCAACTATAACCGGAATTCCATAACCGGAGATAATACCAGCCATATTCTTATCATACTTTAACCCTGTTACGTCGTTAACGAGTGAAGCACCTCTTTTTATTGCCTCTCTAGCGACTTCTGCTCTTGGTGTATCAACAGATATAGGCAAAGTGCAGCATCTTTTAACTAGAGTAACTGCTTCCGATACTCGCTTTGCTTCCTCCATAGCTGAAATGTACGTCCTCAAGTATGGAGCTGTGGACATTCCACCGATATCAATGAGGCTTGCACCGTTGGCCTCCATACCCTTCACAGTCTTTTCAATATCATATTTGGACGTTTGTACTGATCCTTTGTAAAAGGATTCAGGGCTTACATTGAGTACGCCCATTATCCTAGTAGATGATCTTTTATTAATATGCAGAGTATTGATGACAACCAAAGTATCATTCCCGTAGAATCATTCAAGTAACCCAAATTTCTCTCTTTAGTAATAGGCAAAAAGGATTTCACCTATTTCCATTCCACATGTCTGAAGACCAAGTCCTGGCTATCAAGATCCAATGAACCATACACAGGAGTATCTATCTGTAACTGATTTTGTCTTTGAATACTTTTATATCCTCTAACACTTCGAACTAGTTCTATTCGGGGATAATCGAGCATGGCTAGAACATTGGACAAAACACATACATTGCTCTCTTATATTGAAGGAAGTTTAAAGAATGTGGCTATAGTCACGGGCGAAGACAAATTCAATGGGTTTATCTTTTCCCTACTAAATCCTCCAGTCCCTTTGGGAGGAAATGTCGTATCCCTTGATATATACGTCGATGAGGTGCCTTATCCAAAGAAATCTATTTTCGTAGCAACTACAGAAGACATGGTGAATGCGGCGTCAATTTCAGAAAATCGTCCACTTCCGTTTAGACCCTTCCAGAGTGCTAGATTTCTTGTTATGAGTAAAGAAGGTTTGTCGCAAGGGAAAAAACATAAGATCGTCATCTTGAGTAAACTAGAAGGTTTCGAGCAAATACTTATCCCCTTTACATTCATTGATTATGTTGGTGAACAAAGAGACAAAATACTAATCCCCTCAAACATATTGGAAGATCTCATATATGATACCGATAATGAAGATACCATCTTCAAAAATTTCACATCCCCTCTTATTCTTTCTGGAAAGAAGGCATATATTGTTTGTTCTTCCAATGGGTCCGTTTCTGCAAATTGGACATGGATGGGAGCCAGGTATGACAATGGAGGTTTGTACGTGCCCCCCGTACGAGCATTTGGTAGAATTATTGTAGAGCTTTCTATTGAAGATCAAGTAAGAAAGAGGCTTCCTAACTTTGTTGCCTCCTCAAGACATGAAAAAGGCATCCTATCAACAAGACACGAGTTGGCAGGGCTTCAAGTGAAAAGAAAATTGTTTGTCCCAACTGAACGAAAAGGATTCGTGACAATTCTTGAATTGATTGACAGAAGTATAGATCTACCAAGATTGAGTCCTAGAAAGAGATCTCTTAAGGCAAAGCGTAAGGTACGCATTCATTTTATTATAGATGGGAATATTACCAGCTATGGGCTAGCAGCCATCTCCCAGAGCAATTCTTCTAGATTCATCGAGAGCGAAAATTGTCTGCAAGTTCAGACTGCGGCGAGGAAAGGAATCGCCCATTACTTTGGAACTATTGGCATTGCTCCTAAAGAATTGAAACCCTCTAGAATTTTAGTTGATACATTCGATAATGATTTAGAACTATCATATGACATCGAAATTCCTGCCGGTGGAACAAGTGAAATCGCTTTAGTCGCTTCAGGAAGTTTTAACAATTCTAAAGAATGCCTTGATGAATTTCTGACTATTAGAGATAACTATAAGTTACATTTGCTAGACACCCAACACCATTTCGACTCTGTTTCATCAAATACTCTAGATATACAGCCAAATTCTAAGCAAAACCCGACGATCGTAAAAATTGTTAAAGCTTTTGAGAAAGCAAAAACAGGTATGGAGTATCTCAAAGCAGAATACGACGAGCTTGGTCCGGGAATCTGTGCGGGGTTGCCTAGATTTCCAAACTATTGGGCTAGGGATACAGGTTGGTCATTAAAAGGCTATCTCTCACTAGGCGATTATGAATTTGTATTGTCTGTTTTGGAGAATTTCTTAAAACATCAGGCTAGGAGAACAACAAAAACTACAATTAAAGGTGAGCTACCTATGATTATTAGCGGAAAAGCATTTCTCCATAATACGACGTATGGATCGGCTGATTCTACATTTCTTTTTCCTTGGAGTATCAGAGAATATGTGTATTCAACTGGAAACATTAGTTACCTTAAGAAAAGGTGGAAAAATATAGTTGATCTGATTAACTGCGGGTTCAGTAAAGACGTTGACGGTGATGGCTTGATTGAACATGGTTTCACCGGTGTGGCAGAAAAACTACCTATCCAGGATTCTACTTGGATGGATCACATAGATAGAAGGAAAAGTGCCAATGATGTGCAGGCTCTCTTCTATGAAAGTTTGCATATTGGTATCGATCTGGCAAAAATCATGGATGATAAATTCCATCTCAAAAGGTGGGAAAAGGGCGCACTTAACTTAAAGCAAAAGATAGGGTCAGAATATTGGGACAACAAAGAGGGGTTTTATTTTGATACCATACGAAGAAACGGTACCAAAGATGCAAGTATAAGACCGAACGCACTTGTCATGTTATTGGCTGGAGTTACGGACGTAAGAAGTCATGCTGAATCTGTGCTTAGAAGGATTGAAAAAAGCGACATTACTACACCATGGGGGGTAAGAACACTTAGCTCTCTTGATCCAAAATATCACCCAAGTCTCTATCATGACGGTGCAATTTGGCCTCTTGTCACCGGTTGGGCGGCCACTGTTGAGACAAAATTCGGACGTAAGGAACAAGCGCTGTACTATATCGAATCCATGGCGGAGCGGATACTGTCTGAAAATGGGATGTTCGCGGAGACCTATAGAGGGGATAGGCCAGAACCATTCAACTCGTGTATTTTACAAGCATGGTCGGTGGCAATGTACGTATACGCTGTCCGCGAGCTATTTCTGGGAATGCATATCAATTTAATTGATAACCAAATAATCTTTGATCCCCAGGTCCCAGATTCTATAAGAAACAATTCAGTACCTATACACTTTCAACACAAATTCTACATCGGGGGGTCGCCACAAGATTCCGAGATTATCCTTGATCCATATCGTGAGACGGTGAAAGTGTTATTTAGGAATTTACCAAATCAAGAGGTTTTTCGTCCAGAAATTACGAGCAATACTTACTCAATTATATGAGCCATTAGCATTTGACAAGAACTTCATTTTGCGCATATGAAAAGGAAAAAGTCATGCTCCTCTACTACACCCGTCGTCCTCTTCTACCACCAGGCTTTCTAGTAGTATCATGGGGAATAGGTGTTACGTCATCTATTCTTCCGATTCGGAAACCTGCTCTTGCTAAAGCTCTAATTGCCGCCTGCGCCCCCGGACCCGGAATCCTCGGTCCCACTCCACCCACGGCCCTTACCCTAATATGGAGAGCGTTAATCCCTTTTGTTTTGGCCATATCGGCCGCGGCCACCGCAGACTTCATCGCGGCATAGGGTGATGATTCATATCGATCAGCAGTAACATGTCTACCGCCAGAACTGAACGAGATCGTTTCAGCCCCACTAAGATCCGTAATATGCACTAAAGTATTATTATAACTACTGAAAATGTGTGCAACGCCCCATTTATGCTGGACTATTTCATTAGTTTGATCGCTCATCGTTCGGAAGATATCGTTTAGCAGTTCTATATGAATGTAGTGTGTCGGATCTTGTATCTGAATTGGTTTTGATTTACTTGCTTCACTTTTTCCTGGCGCTTAGCATTAAACAATAATAAAATTCGCTAAGGACGAATCAACTTCCAAATTCGACACTCTATTAGGTAAAGGAGCCGACCTCCTACCTTAGTTAGGTAGATACATCACCTTAATTTATTATATCTTGATTGAACTGATCTCATAAATCCGAATAGCCTCTGTTCTCTAATTCCTTCGGAATATCACCATACCTATTTAAGAAGACCTTTCCAGATCCCTTCGATACCTTCCCAATTTCAATTAATTTCAGCCTTTCGGATGCTGCTTTCTGTCGTGCCCTCCTCAACCGTCCTAATGGAATTGTTCCCACAATTTCGAATTCCTCACCTCCATACATTACCAATTCCTCACTGCCGATCCTATTATCCGTGGCGAACTCAGCTATCCCAGGAGCTATGGGAATTCTTTCAACCTGAAAATCTACGTTGCTCCTGATCGCTAGTCGATACAAAGAACTGGCAAGCCCATCACTAGAATCAATAGATGACGAGAGATATTTCCTAAGATGTATCCCAAATTTTAGTCTTGGTTTAGGAACCATCACGGAGGAAGTAAATTTGGCTTTGATCCGCCTTTTCGCCCTTGCATTGTTTAATACTATCATAAGACCAGCTGCAGTTTGTCCGAAAACTCCTGAAGTAACAATTATGTCTCCGGGTTTTGCTCCGCTCTGAGCTGGTATTGCAGAAATTGGAAGGTTAGAATAACCAAACATCGAACAGTCTATAGTAAATTCGTTGCTATGATTAGTATCGCCACCTATGAAATTAATTCTAAACTCTTTGGAGGCCCTTTTGAATCCATGAGTCAACTCTTTGATAGTGTGTAACGAGATTGATCTGGGAAGTCCTAGCGAAAGCATGCACGCTGACGGTACTAGGCCTTTCGCTGCGAAATCGCTTACACACGATACTATACTTTTTCTTGCGACTTGCCATGGGCTCATAGCTGGAGGAATGTCAGTACTTCCAACTAGCATATCGCACTTTAGGGCCAGTAGTCGAGGTCGGTTTGCCTTACCCAAATCGATGAGCGCCACGTCGTCTAGGGGGAAGGGCTGCCTGTGAAGACGAAGCTGGGCGGATAGAATATTAATAATCTGCTGTTCCCTTGATTCTCTCATTGATGGCGAGTACCCTGGCCTTTACGAACTCAAACAAATCATGGGTTTTGTTTCTGGTCGACTCCACTGAAATCCTTAGAATATCCTCCGTATTTGATGGTCTTACTAGAATCCATGAATTCTCGTCTAACAATGCCTTTACACCATCGTCGAGGATGGTTTCAGTAGCGATCTTTCGCAGAGGCTCAACTAATTCGTCGACAATCTTGAATTTCGCTGAATTGGTGACATAAACCTTAGATCTTTGCTGCTTGTAAGTTCGAATGAAGCGAAGATATTCTTCTTGTTTTTCTTCCTCTAAGCTCGAGATCAAGGCACTTGCTAACAATCCGTCTCTACACATATTAAAATCCGGAGATATATAGCCAGCGCTGCTACCTTCGCCTCCTGCATCAGCCCCTGTCTCTATCATCTTATTAACAACATTTGCCTCTCCTACTTTAGAGTACACGACCTCGCCCCCAAAATATTTAATAAGTTTCTCTAGAGCGAGACTAGTGTCCAAACTCACTACAAATTTCCGGGCACCTTGTTCGATTGCTGCACCAACACACAGTAACAGTGTCGCGTCTGGCTCCATTTTTCTACCGTATCTATCTACTACAACTACTCTGTCTCCATCCAAGTCAAAAGCAAATCCGAGCGCCAATCCATTCTTCGTTACCAACGAACCTAGCTCATTTAAGTCTTCAACTGTTGGATCGGTTCCTCTTGAGGATATCCCGTACGTATCATTAATTCCTAAATATCCATGGCCTAATTCATGAAATAAAGTGTTTATGTATCCAGAAGCGGCGCCACCACCTGGATCTAGTCCTACCCTTTTTTTATGGGAATGATCTCTGTTAGATATAAAGTTCAAAGCGTCATCCACATATGAAGAAGTAATTTGAAATACTGACCCTGGTTTGCATGGCAGATACTCTTTAACTGCAAGTATACCTTCTAGGTCTTGCTCAGATATTCCTTTCCCATTCAAGATGAATTTCAGCCCATTCCATTCTATAGGATTATGTGAAGCTGTTATCATTATTCCTCCTTTATTTCTCCTTGCTTCCCTGAATGCGATAGGAGTGGGAGCAATATCAAGATAAAATACTTCGACTCCTTGCTCCAACAACGCGGCCAACGTTACAAATGCTAAGATTTGACCTGATGGTCGTGTATCCCTCGAGACAATACAAGAATCTTTGCTTTTTATTAATGTCGCTGCAAAAGATCCCGTGAGTCTACTTACATCGGAAGATCGCAGATCCCTTCCATATTGGCCTCTGATTCCTGAAATGGATACTTTCATGATAGAGCTTTATCTTTCAACTATTTATTCGTGTTCCAGTGATCAGTTCGTCACAGTTTATAGAGGTGAAGGATTAAATTAAAATGTTCTTGTCATAAATATAGTGCCCTAGTAGCTCAGCTGGCAGAGCGAGGGTTTCGTAAACCCTAGGCCATGGGTTCAAATCCCATCTAGGGCTCTCATCTCTTAGGATACTCAGTTAATTTTTCTACCTCTCGTGATGGTTACGATAAGTGAAATATTCTAATTTTTGTCAATTCTTTGATCTCATTGAGAATGATCCAATGAACAATGAAATTATACGCATACGCCCTCATCTCTTTAATTTGATCTATAGAAGCCTACTTTCAGCAGCATCCCATCGAACTCTACCTCTAGTCGAAATTTAGTGATGACGGTTTTTTATGAGTGAAGGGGCATATTCCCCAATATTACCCTACGCGAAAACATATTCATTCCCATTAGTTGGAGTCGTTCCATGTGGCTGAGTCTCATATAGGGATTACTTAGTCTGAAGATGTCGTTATCTCCTGTCGGAAATGTCGGGAATCTTTTTCGGCAGAATCCCCACAGATATATTGGGCTTACTTTTAGTATTTTGGAGGCCAGGAACTTAACTGTAAATCGGATAAACCGATATCTGCTTGGTATCCTTTGAAATACACCTATGGGTTCTCTTTTCAGTAATACAAGATTAGTTCAGTGCACCCTCTTCTGTTACCTTTGTAGGTATATTAGGCTTGACCTAGTATCATTAATTTGAGAGTTAAAAATAAGTTCCTTCCTTCATTTATATAATTCGGACATACAGATTCGAAGCATAAATATGACACAAGGCGATACTAATTTTTACTTATCATGCCCAACCATCGTACATTGACCGTTTCCGAATTTATGCTACGTCTTCTTCTTGCATTCACAGGTTCCCCTGCCGTTAAAGAATAACGTCACGAACAACACTCTGATCGAAATTCCACTGACAAACGATATTAATGTATTACATCTGTTATGGAATACATCGCTTCTCGGTAAAGGTTAAATCTAGTTCATTGATTACTGAGACTGTTTGAAATCTAAGAACGTTATTGAAATCGCTTCGTCCAGGATCGCACAGGAGGGATCATCATCGGTAGTTCAAAACAAAAGCAAAGCTAAAATCAACTTTAGTAGAAAAGCTGAGTCCGAGTTCTTCGTGGATAATTCTGCTTTAGCAGGATTTACAGGAGAGCGGATTTTGTATATGGCTATAAGAGAACTCATTGAGAATTCACTCGATTCATGCGAGACCGATCGGATCTTGCCAAAAATTGCAGTATCGCTCAAACTGATAGACCCCCTAAATGATCTGTGGTCGATTTCATGTGAGGATAATGGGATTGGGATCCGTTCGGATAAGGTATCAATTGCTGTCTGTTCATTCCTTACCTCAGGTAAATATGTTGAACAACAACAACGAGGGTTGTTCGGTGTCGGTCTAAAAATGATAGCAGCGTTTTCTACAAAAGATACGGATCATCCTCTTCGAGTATGGTCAAAATCAACTGAAGAGGCCAGTGAATACTATTTTGAGTTACGCACAGACATCGGTACCAACAAACCAATAGTACTGACAAGACGTGATGCTAAACCTAAGGAATCTATTCTCAGAGGAAACTCCGGTTTTCGAATAGAGGCAGTTCTAAGAGGACGACTTTCCCCCATAACCAAGAATAAGATATATGATTATATAAGTCAGACTAGCATTGTAAATCCCTATGCTGTAATATCCTTTTTAACGGATGATGGAAAGATCACATTTGATAGACGGACCACTATTATGCCTGAACCTGCCAAGGAGGTTCTTCCACATCCTGCAGACATGGATTTAAAGACACTCAAGAAGGCAATCGGAACTTATGCTCTTCAAAAGACGACGATACAAGGGATTCTATGCAATTCCTTTCAAAAGTTATCTTCTGAAAAGGCCAAAGAAATCATTAGAAATGCCGGCATTGAAGTAAAACAGGCTGATAAATATAGTGAACATGAGCTTATCAAGATTGTAAATATTTGCAGGCAGACTAAATTTCAATCCCCTAATGTAGACCATCTGAGCCCAATTGGAGAACGAATCTTTACAGTTGGAATGAATACTGAGAGAGCTATCTTTACTAGGAAAGATAGCTTGATTTCAGACGACCAGTCACAACCAAGAATATCAGCAAAAGAGATGAAACCAACACTAACGGGGTATTCGTCCCGTGCATGTATAATTAATAACAGGCCAACGATAGTAGAATGCGGACTTGCTTATGGGGGTAATCTTTCCTATTTTAAACTCTATCGATTCGCGAACAAGATACCACTACTTTATGATGAGGGATCTGACGTCGCCAGAGAAGTAATTTCAGAAGTCGAACTTAACAAGATGGGTGTTTCCAAAAAGCAGGTTAAAGAACAATTCAGTGGTCTCGATTCTCGGTCAGATCGTGCGATAGATCTCTTGCCTATTCACATATTTTTTCATATATGCTCTACAAAGATTCCATATAAGACTGCAGGAAAAGAAAGTATCGCATCAGAAGGTGAACTGAAAAAATACATGAAAGCCTGTCTGAGCGACCTTTACAGGAAGGTAAGTAAGCAGATACGCCGCGAAATGCATTTAAAGGATGCAGAGAACAGGCTCAAATTGTATAAGTATTATATACCCTTGATAGTAAATGCAATCTCCGAATCCATTGATATTAGCGCGGAGGATCTGACCAATAGTTTTTTGACTTTGGTTGATAGACATGTCAAAAGGGAAGCTTCTAACCCGCGGACACCTAACACCAAAGCTGAGAGTCCCAAGGCGCCCAAACAGAACCATCATGTTCAAGGACCACATAAAGATTCGAGGACCAAAGAAATATCTCTTGTTGCCAAGTCAAGTAAATCATTAAAATTGAAACATGTACGCAGTAAACAGAGGAAAATCGAGAATTTCATGACATCTTCGGAGGAATTGGATTAA
Organism: Nitrososphaeraceae archaeon; assembly: GCA_050748485.1. GTDB lineage: Archaea > Thermoproteota > Nitrososphaeria > Nitrososphaerales > Nitrososphaeraceae > TH5896. Next base: position 37,486 of record JBOGPP010000002.1, read on the forward strand.
TCATGGCAGCTATAGACAAACGCCACAAAGAGACGATAGGAAAGATAAAACTAATCATGAAGGACATTTGCAAGGATGTTCTTTCTGAAAAAAAAATGCCTTCCCTAGACATAACAAAGATTGGCTATGATAACACGGTTTGGTCTGAAGAGAAAAGAATGCTTACGATAGGAACGAAGACGGTCCACATTAGTCCTGATACCACCAAAAAAATCCCAACCTTTTCACAATACATTGTGATGTCTAATGCTGTTAGGAAATTGTTGGATGAAGAAATGGAAAGTACTATTAGAGGGATGTACTACGCCACCCTTAGCACGGTAGGAGATGAAGGGAATAAGCAAAAATTCTGGACAAGCCAAGATGCATCAGACGATGCTATCAAAGCAGTTGAATTAATGACTGGAGTTCCACGGGAAGAGTTTTCTGTTACCTCAAAGCCGAAGGGAATGATTTCTGGCCCCATCCTCCTCCGCGTCGGAGGTGATATAATCGATTGCAATCTAGGAAGTCGCGCAACATCACAGTTGATTCCTACAAATATTATGGACGTTGAGATAGTCGATGTTAAGGCTGACTTTGTTATGGTTGTGGAGAAAGACACTGTTTTGAATAATATTAGAAAATCTGGATTCATTCAAAAATACAATGCCATTCTGATGACTGGGTCTGGGGAGCCTGATAGGGCTACCAGGATGATGGTGAAGACCTTAAATGAAGTGTGGAAAAAACCAGTGGTGGTATTTGCAGATGCAGATCCTTGGGGATTGGGGATAGCATTGAGGTACAAAATTGGCAGTGAATCTTTGAGCTACGATAGCGATAGACTTGTTACTCCAGATGCCAAGGTACTGGGCATGATGTTTTCTGATATATACGACTATAATATCCCTGAAGTCGCTCGACTTGCGGCATCTGAAGAGGATCTGAACAGGGCCATCGACATGAAAAAGAAGCAATGGCTGAAGGACAAGAAATGGCAAAAAGAATTGAGTTTGTTTCTGAAGAATAAGGAAAAATGTGAACTTGATGCATTCTTTAAGCATGGTTTCAGATATTTAGCTGAAACATACCTTCCTCAAAAACTACGGGAGTCAGGGATCCTATAATTGCCCCTTACACAAATAATCAATTTGCTCCTGTGTAGTTCAAAATGTTTGTTTGTTTGTTTGAAATGAATTGGACATTCTTTGGAATTCCAAGAGATGAATATTTAAGTTGATTAAAAAATTCCTGATACCTTCATCCCTACAATTCTGTCTGCTTGACGAGATTTCGATGGAAATTCTTCTATACGCATTCAGACAGTGCCATTGAAACCTTTACCTCACTGCAGGAGAGCATATAACAACTAGAATATTTTCCGATGCATGAATAGGCATTAAAACTGTGAGCCTCATGACAGAATGGTCAGATTGGGTGAATATCTGAATGGTCTCAATAATAGTAGATACACAGGTTTCATTATCTGGAAGCTTCTGAAAATGCGAGTTTCAGATGTTCCTATTTTCCCCTAGTAACTTAGGGATAGATACTTTAATCTATGCCAATCCATTCACTCAATCCTTATCTCTAAGACAATATCATGGCACCTAACTGATCTGTTCTCTAGGTATGAAAGCGGTACAACTTGATCTTATAGGTTTCACGAGATAATAATACGTGGTCAATGGCTTGGATAGTCAGAATATCATAATTTATTCTACTTGCAGTTGCCAGCGGATGTATAAATACATCTGCCTTGTCGGATTCCTGCGCACCCGGCTACATCAGCTTCAAAGGCTGCTGTTGGAGTCTATAAGGGGCTTCTTAATGCGTACTTGCACAAAAGATATCGAGCTGTTCGTAGGTCCATTTGATACCCATGTCTACTATGTAATTTCCTAACCGTGGTCCTTTCTCCGCATTAATCAATATTTTATAGAGCATTTTGAAAAATCCCTTTGGCAGCAGTCCTCTTCTCCGTGCGATCGAGAATATCTCAGATTGGATAGTCATAGCAAGTTCATCCTTATCACTTGTAGTATCTATATTTTTTAGATATTGAATCAGTTCAAGCAATGCTTCTTGTTCTGTCCTGGAAACATCGAGGTTTATACTCACAAGCCTTGATAATAGGTAGTCATTTGACCAGTTCGATGCCATTTGAATCTTCATAATCAGCGAATTGGTCCTTTCCTTTACTAACCCATACTTTACCAATCGATCAAACACTTTGTTTACTTGGTTTTCATCTTCTCTGAACAAAAGAGCCTGTTGTGCTAATATTCTGTACGGTACGTGCACGGAAGGGCTTGTGGGGGGCTTCAGTTGGTGAATGTATTCATAAATCCCTCCTAGTTTTGTACGCTTGGCAGTATTATCCTCTCTAACGAAACCAAAGAAAACATCTTCATAGAAATCGTATTCGTCCATCAGATTTGGAACATCATCTACACCTATATGTCGAGTGCCCGAGATGCGTTTGTATAATAACAAGAGGAGAGATTCTGGAGTTCCGTATTTTAACCATGTCTGAGGAGTCAAAACGTTTCCCGACGACTTGCTAATTTTCTTTCCCCCCTTATCCAGGAACATTTCATATTTAATATGCATGGGGTGCGGAAAGTGCAAAATCTCATCAGACACCCAATCATTTATTCTTACTGAATCCAAAATATCCTTTCCATACGCCTCAAATCTGATGTCAAACGCCTGCCAACGAGCGGCAAATTCCATCTTCCAAGGCAATTTGCCATTTCCCTCTTCGAGGAATGTTTCGCCATGGTAACCACAACCTTCAATGTGAACATCTCCTATTCTAGTCCCCACACAGTGGTAATCTATCATACGCTTATCAGAAAAATACTCTGTCGATGATGCAACATATACTCTTCCACATTTATCACAGATAGGAAAGTACGGAAGGGATCGCGCATACTTTTCCTGTCCAACAATTTTGGCTATCTTCTTTCCAATTAAATCATGATTCTTGAGAATCGTGTCGATCTGATCTACAAGAAGCCCGCTTTTGTAAGTCGTCTGGCCGCTAACATGGGTATATTTTATTCCCAACCTATCTAAAGCGTCAAGCAGGAGTCCGGTCATATGGGCCCCATATGAAGCATGACAAGATCCGAATGGATCAGGTATGATTGATACCGGTTTCGCTATGTATGAGGCCAAATCCTTCGATAAACCAGAAGGGACTTTACGAAGCCCATCCATATCATCTGAATATGCTAGGAGCTGAGAGTCATAACCCATACTTTTTAACGCGACCGCGATGCCGTACGCCCTAACAGCATCCCCTAAACTTCCCAAGTGGGGTATTCCGGATGCCCCGAGGCCACTCTCAACTTTGACTGTGACAAGGCTTCTGTTCAGCCTCTTCTCCCGCTCTATTAACTCGTGTGCAACCTTGTCAAGCCATGTTCCTTTTCCTATGAATACCTCTGAATCCAAAAATTTCACTTCAGTAATTTAGTAACATAATGTCCGTCCTGCTTATAACCCAGCTTTTCATAGTATTTCCTTGTTCCTACCGCACTAATCACTGATAAAGCGTCCACACCAAATTCGAATTTAGCTATTTGCTCTGCTTCGGCCACTAGCAATCTACCTAGACCTCTATGTTGCCATGAATGATTGTTTGCTTTCCTTCCAACATTGAGCATCTGCCCATAGACGTGGAGCTCTCTTACAACGGCTACAACTTGAGTGTGGTTATCGTTACATACATATGAATAGAGTTCCGAGTCAAAGGACCCAACAACCTTTCTTAATCTGAGAAAACCCAATAAAGCCGAACCATCGTCTGTTTCATAAGACAAGAAAATTTCTTGACCACCTGCTGCCGTATAATCCAGTCTGGTTAACTTTGCGGAATGTTTATCAATGCTGCCTTTGCGCCTTAAGCCTATTTCTCTGCATCTGATGCATTTGCATGTATAACCTTCTGTGGACAATCTTTCTAAGGCTATTTGTCTAAGGTTACCCTCTTTAGGACCAGCTACTATATCCTTTGCTTCTATCTCCCTCTGGATCCTCATTATCCTCATCCATGGAGGAATACTTTTCTTCAGATCAACAAGTATTTTTACCATCTCTTCATCAGTATATGGAGTAAACTGCCCATTACAGTATAGCTTATGTAATCCAGTGTTTCTTAATACCAACGTGGGGTATATTTTTAGCATGTCAGGTTTGTAACGAGGATCGTACAGAAGCTGGTGTAGGTCTTCTCGGTCTTTTTTAGGAGACGAACCGGGTAGGCCAGGCATCATATGTGCAACTATTTTTAATCCTGCATTCCTAGCAGTTTTGAATGATTCTATTACATCATTTATGCTATGCCCTCGGTTAGTAAATCTAAAAACTTCATTCCGTAGCGACTGCACTCCAATTTCTACTCTTGTTACTCCCAGGTGTAGCATCGTTTCAATATGGCTTCGTTTGCAGTAATCAGGTTTTGTTTCGATTGTTAATCCTACACATTTGTGTTTCGATGTTTCATTGGCACTCATAGCTTCTTGCAGAGTGGAAGAGCATTTTGGCTTCAAATCAGAATTTAGTCCATCGTAACAAGCCTTTACAAAATCCTGTTGATACTTTTCTTTCATAAATGGAAAAGTCCCGCCTATTATGATTAGTTCTATCTTGCCAGTATCATGACCATTTATCTCAAGAGTATTCAACTTAGTTGTTATCTGCTCAAAGGGATCGTAAGAATGAGCTTGAGCTATTTTAGTGGCAGGTTCAGATCCTACATAACTCAAAGGAGTGTTGAACTCAACCCCGCCTGGACAATATATGCATCTTCCTTGGGGACATGGATGAGGCATAGCCATTACGGTTACGACAGTTACTCCTGACGCCGTTTTAATCGGCCTTAACTTTAATGTATTTCGCCAAGAACAGTTCTCTGGCAAATATTTCAGGAAATCATGGCGTCGAGGGAGATGTTTCAAATGAAACTCTGACGAAACTTGCCTTAGAATAGTTGGAATGATGGTTAATTTCGACTCGTCCCCTTCACTTATTCTCTTTGCTATTTCCTTGCAAGCCAGATCGTACTGAAGTGAATATTCTGCTTCCGGGATTTCGATTAGTTTCGACCTGATCAATGGTGGTGTAACAACCTAGTCGACTATGGGAATATTAATTGTTGTCTCATTTGAGATTTTGTCTAATCTTGCCATTCTCAACGTGAAGCATTTGAAGCTCTCAAATTCATCATAGCATTGTATGTTTGTTCTCAACTTCACATGAGACTTGCCCCGAACCCGGCTTCTCTATGATACCGACATTCAACGCCCTCATTCTGTACTTTTCGAACGCAGATGTTATGGATTCAATGGAGGCACGAGGCGCCACTATACACATTCCGATTCCCATATTAAATGTTCTATACATTTCAGCGAATCCAATCTTCCCTTGAACCTGTATCAATTTGAAAATCTCTGGCGGATCAGGCATACTACTTAACCGATAGTTAACCTTATCGTTGAGTCTACGCAATTTCGTAAAAGAACCACCTGTTATATGTGCAATGCCATGGATCTCGACACCCGAACTCAACAAATCGATCATTGGCCTTACATAAATCCTCGTAGGTGTGAGTAGCTCATCGCCCAAAGATCTTTCTATATTTCCTACTTTTTTTTGAAAATTGTGTTTTGACAAAGCTTTCCTTGCTAGAGTGAAGCCATTTGAATGCAGCCCACTGCTTTCCACTCCCAATATGATATCTCCTTTCACAATCCTATTCCCTAAAACAAGTTCGGATCTTTTTTTGACAAACCCTAACGCCGTTCCTGAAAGTTCAATAGAATTCTGGTTGTTACCATTTGATAGCAAGTCCGGTACTATAGCTGTTTCACCGCCTATAATTGCAACCCCTGCTTCTTCTCCTGCCTTTACGAGGCCTTCAGCTATTCTACGGAGTATATATGGATCTGGATTCGCAGAAGCTATATAGTCCACGAAGGCAAAGGGAGTACTTCCCACGCAGATAAGGTCATTTACGTTCATAGCTACACAATCTTTACCAACTGTGCTGAAATCGTTCATCGCCTGAGCAATTAATAACTTCGTGCCTACCCCGTCGCAATGAAGAGCCAATATACAGGATCCGATATCGACCAACCCAGCGTAGTGACCAAAACCGGACAAGACTTGCCCCTTATTTGGATTTTTGTGGGTTCGTTGAATTAGGCGGCCAATTAGATGGTGTGCAAAGTCAACCTGTTTGATATCTACCCCAGACTTTGCATATGTTAATCCTTTACGACGCATTCAAAAGTCTATAATTAGGAACTCTTATTAAGTTTGAGATAGGCCCGCATTTTCGTGAGGATTTATTGGATTCATTAACTTTTCATTATGACCCTGAGATAGTTACATTTTGGAGCGGATGTATTTTAGTAACCCCTATGACAAAAGTGCTGGTATTGGGTAAAACAGTTCTTTCATCACTAGTATTAAATAGTACTATATCTGTAATTGCCGGCGTATAGCCATTTCTTGTAGAGTTTTGTTGGATATCAAAGTTGTAAAGACACATGTAGCCTGGCCTAGAAAGATCTTTCTCGATACTCAAGTTGGCAGGCTGTAATTTTGGTATTTGACCTACTAGCAACTTTAGATGGGTACTGTTATCAGAATCACACGGAAGTTTAGCCGATACGAATCCCTCTGCTATGGCGAAAGGATAGGTGTCGTAAAGATGAATGAAATCTTTTGCGGGTATTATTTGATGTGAAAGTATTATGTTCTCTCCCCTCGAGTACAAGTCTGCCTCAGTATCATCGATACTTGTGTCAGAAGTATTGGTGTTTCTTACCGTGTCTAGGACTGAATCCATTAAATTGTCTGGGGAGCCGATGGATTCTAACAGTCCCCCTGGTTCATTTGCCATATCAGGTGACCTAAGATTAGTGTCGTCATCTAGTTGCGCTATCCCATTGAAAGGCGCATAGCTATCAGTCTCTATTAAGGGAACAAGCGAGAAAATTAAACCACTAAGGACAAGGAGTGCAATAGTATACCGGAAGCAAGATCTCAGAATATGCATATGTGCTAAAAACATAAAACTTTCTACAAAAGACGCGATGTCATTTTTTTTTGATTATTACATGATCGTGTTTCGCTTGGGTGGCGGCTTTGAACTCTGACCCATCAGCATGAGATTAGTACTCTTTAATGTTTCGATGTATATGGGCACATTAGAATACCTACAAGTGAAGGACTAGAGGGGGAGGCCTGAAAGCAGGAGTTCCTATCCTTCATTTCAAGTATAGTCTTCGCGGATACGACATTAGTTACGCGCCCACTACCATTCTTAGAAGATATATTGATGTTAAAGCATGAATATTCATGTTTAAGGGAACTCAAAAATTCGTATTCGTGTTCGAAAATCGGTGCAAATTGAAGGGCAGTTTGAAATTATCTAAATTAATTAGTTTCTGCATGTGGCGTTGTCAATCGGATAATTTGTTAGAAGGTATATAAGCATAAGTGAGTATTCTCCTCCAATTGAATGATTATCGAGCATGTAGGATATGTGGATGCAGCGACCATAGATGGATAGGATGTATAACGCATTGGGTGAAGCATACGAGAGGACGAGATGGTTCTTGTGTTCAAAGGGACTAATGAGAAGCGAAGATAGTCACTTAATCTCATACAAGGCTATTGACAATTTTACGGCAAATCTTTCGTCGGTATTTTGAGCGATTGGAATCACATATTTTTCGGTTTCTTCCCTATATCTAAATGCCTTTTCACGCTGACTAACGGTTCTCATATACCTAGCGTTGTCTAGCCTATCTGCCAGCATTACATATCTAGTAGTCTTAGAGCTAGACGCAATTTTCTCAAAATAGGGCTGTAGATATTCAACCCTTCGATCCTCCGGGCTATTGCGCGATAGTGTAATTATGATATCACTGACACCCTTACCAAAGTCTGTTAACAGCTTTGCCGAATCGTAGCTTGGATCTCTCGTCTTCTCGAGCACATCGTGCAATAGAGCTGCACATAATGTATTGATATCTCGACAACAGATCTCTTCGCTTAAGATAAGCGACACTCTTAGGCAATGATTAATGTATGGATCATTTTTATTGTTGTTTCGAGAAATACCGGCATGTAGATTGAATGCTACACTGAACGCTCTAGTCAACTTGTATATGTCATCAGGAGAATTTTCAAATGGCCTCATTAGTTTAGACAAACCTGCTTTCGTGAATTCATTCAAGTAATTATCCATAATATTCTGATCTACACAAATGTCAACCCCATATGATATTATCATTGTTGCGGACCAGTCAACTAATGGTACAGGTTCTATCAATTCAATTGACCATCAAGTGTTAAAAAATTAGTGTATCGAGTTGTACGGCCATCCAAAGACAGTAATCTATTCTGCCTTTAGTCTAGCGAGTTCTTCGAACGCCTCATCTAATTCTTTCAGTATATTAATTCGAAATCGGGAAAACCTATCATCTTCTGACAGCAAATTGAACATTCTAGCTTCTTTGTGGTTCAATTCGTCCGTATGAATTAAACCTTTTTTTTCAAATATGCTCAAATAGTGGGAATATAATCGCGTCAATCTGATTCCGAGATAGAATGCGAAAACTTTAATATCTAGTTCAAGTAATTTCGAATACCTTTCTTTTTCTTCAGATATCTTAGAATATCTAATTATTTCGATAGCACGTTTTGTGGTAACGCAGCATTTATGCAAGTACTCGGATATCATAGTTTGAACTGTTGGACTCCAATTTTTCACAGTATTTTCATTAACATATTGGAATAGTAATAGCCTTAGGATAATATTTTCACAGTATTTCGAGAGTAAAAAGCCAGTAAAAATCTGTCTCTCGCTCAAAATGTAGAATAATCCACAGGTGGTTAATGCGTAGTTTCGGCCACCTCTTCTAAACCTGTTCCCGTGAATCACCTCTATAAGGTTCCGGTCGAGAAGAGTAGCAAGATGCTTTTCATCCTCAGAGTCTATTGGTGGCTGCTTTTTGAACCATAAATACGAATGAATGCCTTCATTCCTATCATATAATTTAATGAGCTTTAGCAATGACGATTTTTCTTGGCCGTTCAGCTCAGCCTGAGTACAAATAGTCAATTGGGAAATGTACTCAGCATAATTCATCTTATTGGATCGTATAAAACTTAACTTGCTATATATAGCGATCTTATAACCCCTAGGTAGAGTAGCCTAGTATGCATGAAATTGAGATTTGTGCGTTTTCAGCTTTCTGAATGTGGAAAATGTATCATAACATTTGTCACATCTCCACTGATTTGCTCTAGCATCTTTATATCGAATATGGTTTTCTGATTCGGTATTATACATGCCTAATTGTACGTCGTAATTTATTGGATTATAATTAATCCTATACTTTAATTTCGTCAGGTTTACCCTCAACGTAGGATGCGTAAAGTTATAAGATTTAAAGATGGTAGTTAGCTTAATGCTTACATTTGCAAAATGAAATTTGTCATGATACAAGCTTGATCAAGCCTCATTAAACACAATAAAAAATATCATTCATTTGAATAGTGAATATGGACTCTTTTATTGGCTTTTTAACATTCTAACGCTGAAGGATCTGAGATATGGAAATAGAGCGTCATTGCCAAGATGAGACTACTATTTTGTTGCTAAAATTTAAATTGCCTGTATTCATTGCTGAATTGTGAATCACCATCATACTTTCATGACTTTGGCAAGAGGATCACAACCACTACTACACTATCTCAATTCTTAAGAACACAAGAAACAAGCTGATTTCTTTCGATTAGCCAGTTCGCAATTTCTAAATGTTCCTGAGCGAGTCTTCATATCCACCATTAAGCTTCTGATGATTGGTGTTCATTTCCTTCCTATCCCGTACTCCTTCCTAATTATTGAATATTGAGCGATGCAAATCGCTACCTGCGCGTCTTGCCACTTTAAAACGTGATCTAGTCTTCAAAGACAAACTTCTTGTATCTTCTCGAAATCCAGATATAACTGTGACTTTGAAATATCTGTCATATGGAAGATGGAACCTCTTCGACGCAGAATACTGTTCCTTTCCCGACATTGACTATCCTATACTTGCCAATGGAAGCTGAGACTATCGTGGCGGAGATTGGTCAGAAATACAATAACATGACCGCCGAAGATTGCACCGGATATTTTGCAGGGGGAGCAGAGAGGCGATTCAAGAAAGTGACCATCTGGAGCCAAGGAATTGATAGCCTTTGGTTTAATGCAATCGTGGCTAGAATCAAAGAGTTATCTGATCTGACTAAGATTCCTATTGTTTCGGGAGGTATAATGTATTGCATCTAGCTCCGGGATTGATCGGTTAGGATTATTCAAGACCTTTTCTCGTGCACGAATAATATATAGACAGAAATAATCCGACCTAATCAAATAGGGATAGCAAATATATAGTTTGACATGTAGCAATTTTTACGAATAGCTGATTTGGTTGGAGTTGTTGTAGCGAAATTCGGTGGAAGCGCTCTTGGCTTACATGGATCTCTGCTTCCATCAGTTGTAGACAGGATAGGTCAACTTAAGGCAAACGCAAAAATAGTTGCTGTTTTTTCTGCACCCATCATTGAATACGATTCAAAGAAAGTTTCAATGACCGATGTAGCTTTGAGCAAAGGCAAGAGCTATGCGGCTTCGCAACTCGTAGATCTACAAGTGCTTAGAAAAATCTACGATGATTTATCATCAAATTATCTTAACTCAATCTACAAACATGAATTCATGGATCTATTAAACTCTTTTTTTCATGAGGTGACTATCTCGCTTAAACAAGCTAAAGAAAATAAGCGCTTTGTGGATGTTGTTAGATCAAGGACATTGGCATACAGTGGTGAAATTCCCATGTCTTACTTAATGGACTATGTCTTAAGGAGTAGAGGCTTTAAATCTGGACACGTCAATATCACACAATGGCCTATTATTACGGATGATAATTTCGAAGGGGCAAACTTCAGCTTAGAAGATTCTAGAAGAAACATCTCTTACTTGCTAGATCTAGTAGAACATAATGATATTGTGACAATGGGTGGTTTCATAGGAAAGACAATCGATGGGCTCGAAACTACATATGAACGCGGCGGCTCTGATAGGACAGCTGCAGATATTGCTATCCTTCTTGATGACAAATATGACATCCGATTAGATTTCGAGAAAGACAGTGCAGTGCAAAGCGCTGACCCCCGGATTGTCAAAAACAAATTGCATTACGTCACTCATTTATCTTATAACGAAGCTAGGTTAGCAGGGATGTTTGGTATGAAGATTCTAGATCCAGTGGCGATAAAGGAGATCGACGACAACGGACTCGATATCCCAATCACGGTAACTGATATGTCATTTCCTTCTCGATTCACGATCATAAAAAGGACATTGCCAAATGGTGGGGACGAGAATCTCATCAAGATCGTTACTGGTAAAAAAAACTGTGCTATCGTGAGGATGGAATCAATATCTGCTTCACATTTGTTAGCAATGCTTGAGAAAGTAAGAGAGTATCATGAATTCGTGAAACTGTCTCCTTACCGAGTCGAAGATCTAGAGATCTCAAGAATCCTCTTTTTGGATGCGGATTTTGTTAGAAGAAATGAGCGGAACTTCAGAGCTTATAATTCAAGAATGGAAATAATTTATCAAAGAGGTGTGGTTACAATGATAGGAGACAATATGTGGAAGAGTCCTCGAATTGCATCTTTGGTAAGTAGCACTGTGGGTGAGCATGGTATTAACATTCTCAATCTAGATGCACAAGAGGAAACGTCGAGAATATTAATAGTTGTAGAGGATTCAGAGAATAACGTGAATAGCGCAATCAGCGCTATACATTCACAAAGACCTAGGTTTCATGGAAGGTGATGACAATAATTCAGATATACAAAGTATTGTACTCTTGCCTTCCAGGAACCAGGATGTATATAGATGTGTTATGACGATAACTTCTCATTGATGTTAAGGTTTTGCCCAATAACTTGTAGCTTGTAGGAGCATGACGGAATGCCTAAGTACCGTTCGTCGATCTTTTAGGCGAAATTAGTCCAAGGTGTGGAGCTAAAAAAATTCTACACTTGCGACAAATTATGCCTCTGGAACAATAGGTGTTCGACAGCAGAATCTACTCCGACGGTAGTTCTTGAAATACATCTGTCGTATTGATAATCCTACGCAATTTGAGGACATCCTCTGCAAGCTCTCAATCGATCGGCAAACATGCAGCTTTATAACGGCTGATATAAAAATTGGAAGCAAGATCAGAATGCTAGACCATTTTAAATATGACTTGAATCCACTGCGGTGGCTTTCCAAATTTCGGCGCAAATCGATCTCATATTTATTGTTAATGTTCGGTTTTTATCATTCTTTAGGTCTTATTGGTGTCTTTGTTGGTACGATGTTGATTCAGACAACTATTCCCGGTTACGTCGAACCTAATATTCCTCGATATCTGGATTCTGTAGTGTTAGCTGGCCCCATAGAGGAGTCATTATTTTTTGGGATACCTTTCTACGGTTTAGCGAATGCAAATGCAGCTCTGGTTGGCGGATTAGTTTGGACCTTCCTTCATCTCATTAATACTGAAGATTTATCCGCTTTGAGCCTAGCTTATATCAATTGGCTTTTTGTAGTTCCATCATTTTTTTTCAGTTTTCGTGTGTGGATTACTGGAAAGGGTTGGTTTGCAGTGGTATCACATTCCATTTGGAATTGCATCTTCTTTCTAGCAGGCTGCTACGCTAGCGAATATGAATGCATGTCCTATCAAAATCCAAATGAACTACTGAGTGGCACCTTTCTAGCTACTTTGCTTGTGCTAATAACCTACTGGTTATATCAGAGGAGAAGCTACCTAGTTGAAAAAAAAATTTAGAAAGAGTAAATTCAGAGCCTATAGCATAGTAAGCTTTGTAGATTTGTTTACGCAGCAAACATGAGCACCTAATTACAACCACAGATTCAATGAATTCTAGCGTTACAGTCAAATATTAGTCCTGGGTTACTGATCCACACAGCTCGGAAGCCCGGTCGAGCACGTCAGAAACGTGCGCCGAATCTAGTGGCCAAACTTACTTGAGGGCTAGGGATTTCAGGCTCTGGATCTAAATGAAAAGAAACCTGAGGACAGCAGTTCGAATCTGCTCCGGGCTACTTTATATTTACTGTATTCTAGGACCTGCATTTATGATTTCCATCGGCATACTTCCAAATTTGCCGAAGTTTTTGATAAACAAAGAAGCGAGTCTTTTAGCCGATTCCATATATTTCTGTTTATCAGACCATGTGTTAATCGGGTCAAGGATATGGTCTGGAACACCTGAACATGAGATTGGAATCTCTACATTGAATATTTCGTGCCTTGTGAAGGAAACTTTCTCTAAATCGCCATTGACTGCTGCTTTCACCATGGACCTAGTCTGTTGAAGATCCATCCTGCGTCCAACTCCGTATGGTCCCCCCACCCATCCCGTGTTTATCAAATAAACCCTTGACTCATGTTCGCCAATCCTTTTTCCAAGCATATCGGCGTATACCCTTGGTTTCAGCATCATGAAAGGTGCGCCAAAACAATGAGAAAACGTCTCCTGTGGTTCAGTGATTCCCCTCTCTGTGCCAGCCAATTTGCTAGTGTAACCTGACATGAAGTGATACATAGCTTGTTCTCTTGACAATCTTCCAATCGGAGGGAGTACCCCGAATGCGTCAGCTGTTAGGAAAATTATAACATCTGGATGATTCCCTACGCTTGGTAAAACAGTGTTTGGTATGAATTCAATGGGATAAGCAACCCGGGTGTTTTCTGTTAGTGACTCGTCACCAAAATCGGGTTCACGGTTTTGGTCGAGGATGACATTCTCCATAACCGAACCAAATTTTATTGCATTCCAGATCTGTGGTTCCATGGATCTTTGGAGGTTTATACATTTTGCGTAGCACCCACCTTCAAAGTTGAAGATGCCATTGTGTGACCATCCATGTTCATCATCCCCAATCAGCCGTCTCTCAGGATCAGCCGAGAGTGTCGTTTTTCCAGTACCTGACAAGCCAAAAAAAAGAGCCGTCTTTCCATCTCTACCCATGTTCGCAGAGCAATGCATAGGAAAAATACTTTTGAAAGGGAGGAGATAATTCATTACAGAAAACATTGATTTTTTTATTTCTCCTGCATAGGATGTAGAGCCAATTAATACAAGACGTTTAGTGAGATTGAGGATAATGAAGGTCTCACTTTTTGTTCCATCTTCATCTGGGCGAGCCTGGAAATCAATTATAGATAGGACAGTGAACGATGGATCATGACTTAGAAGCTCTGGCAGTGTTGGACGGATGAATATCTGCATTGCAAAGAGATTCTGCCACGCGTTGTCTGTTATTGTCCTAATTGAGAGCCTGCTCTCTTTCTCAGCCCCGATGTATCCATCGAAAACAAATACTTCCTTTCCCTCTAGGGATCTTTTCATCCTATTGAAAATTCGATCAAATTTCTCAGGAGACAGCGGATGATTTATTTTTCCCCAATCAACTGAATCATGTGTTAAGGCATCATCCACAATATATCGGTCATCGGGTGATCTGCCCGTAAACTTGCCTGTTCTAACGGAAAGTGCCCCTGTTGTAGATAATACCCCTTCGCGCCTACGAATGGCAGCTTCAATCAATGACGGAGGGGGCACGTTTCTGTGCAGCTTGGCAAATCTGAAACCCGCCTCTTGCAACTGAACGATACAACTAAGGTCTGATCCTGATAAGCTGTCATTCATCGATTCGTTCTATGCAAGTTTTTGCATATTTATTTGATTTCCTCGAAATGTAAGGTAAGAATCTGCCACAAATGAAATGAGTGGCAAGAGCAGCGCTAAGGTAGGGCTCTCCAGAGAATATTTCGAAGAAGTGGCCACACAAGAATGATTATTTATGGGTCTGTCTGACTATCAAGTCGTGTCCGATTACTATGAAATACTGAACTTGCATCGATCGGCATCCCACGAAGATATTAAACGGTCCTTTAGGCAGCTCGCGTTAAGGCATCATCCAGACAAGAATAGAAATTCAGATGATTCCAGAAAAAAGTTTATGGAGGTAGTGGAAGCGTATGAAATTCTATCGGATGATCAATCAAGGAAAGAATATGATCGGACTTACAAATATATGGATTTCAGCGTGAATCGAGAATGGACACCCCCTGCTGATTGGCAACAAGTCTACAGCTATGAACAATTGAAGAAAGAATATGACCGATCTCATTTAGCGGGGGGTATGTGGGATATTAGTGACAGAGCTAGCGGGAGTTTGTGGAAGGCTACATTGTTATTATTTGTGGGTCTATTAGGTTTGGTTGCATTCATATTGTGGATTAGGTAAGGTTTGTCAACGTGCTGTGCAAAGTTATCGAGTCAATACACCTCTGTACTGCAAGACTATAGTTATGGAAATCATATTTTCTAAAGATTGGGATTGTTTTCCCTTTTGATGATACCTTAACTAACTTCACCGCAGAAGGAATAAAAGGGGAACTGTAGCAGAGTTTTTTTGATCAAAGTTGCGAGTAGTTGCTGTGGGTAGTAGGGTCTTCGTTACTAGCTTTCAATTGGCAGGTGTAGAAGGTGTAAAAGCAAACTCTGCGGAAGATGTTTTGAACGAGATCGGCCGTATTAGTAATAGTGATGATGTTGGACTCATTCTCGTTAGTGACGACTATGGGAAGCAGATACGTTACCAGTTAACTGAATTGCGATCTAAAAAGCCAATTCCACTTGTCTTTGAGCTCCCATCACCCGGAAGCACCAAAGAAACTGTAGATTACCGCGCTTTACTCAAACAGATTCTTGGTGTATAGTCAGAATTTTAGACTTTTGCTCAGGACCTAATGTAATGCTTCGTCACTCGCACCATGTTGAGCTTTCCTTCCAAAAATAAGATAGGTTGTATGACCTATCATTCTCATCGCCGGACGTGTTTTTCCTGACCTGGCCTCGATGGTCCTCATCATCAACTCCATAGAGTCAACGAAGACAAAACTGAACTCGGTGAGAGTTGAGGCCATTTTTTCTAATTGATTCATAGTAGGGCATATCGCCAAGAGGGTCCCACTTGGTCTAAGTAATTCATACGTCTTTTCGATCATCGTCCAAGGGTCTCCAATATCCACAACAACTATATCTACCGCACCACAGTTTGCCTCATCGAACCGCGTATGATCATGAAACGTTACAAAATTAGAAAGGCTAGCCTTTCTGATATTTTTCTTTGCAATAGCACTAAACTTAGGATTCACGTCAAACGTATATACATGTCCTGAAGGCCTAACGATACTTGCTATGTATGTTGTCAATCCTCCACTGCCTGTACCCACTTCTAGAACCCGTGAACCACTTGTGAGCCCACTGCGTATCCCTATGTACGCTAAATCTTTGGGGTATACAATCTGAGTTAGCCTTTCTGATTTCATTACGAAATCATATATCAATGGCTCTAGTAAAACGATCTTCTTTCCTTTAGAAGATACGAGATGTGAACCATATTCCAGACCTACTGCCTCTCCTATTTCGAGCACGCCTAAATGGGTATGGAACTTCTTTCCAGAATTTACCTCGACCAACCAAGTTTTTTGAGGAGAGTGGTAAAGAAGTACGTAAGATCCTTCTTCAATTGTCATGAGTTAACCTTCGAGAATGGATGATAAAAATTGATCTCGTCCTCTGAACTACGTTACCACTTTGCTAACTCGTGAAAATGCCTTCTAACAAAAAAATGTATTGCTATTGGTTGAATTGCATCCTGACAATATCGGTAGTCATTGGAAAAAGTCATTTCACGGGCTTCAGTGAAATACCTCATTTGATTTATACAGTGACAATCTGTATACTTCAAAGCAGCGATCGCTTTGAAGGTGTGGGTCATTCTGCACAATGCCACTTTCTTATAAACTCTGGAAATGTCAGAATTAGTAATAAATAGTGTTTGTCAATACGAAGCGATCTTTTTCACCTAAAACATTTCTTGAATTTGTTTGAATCTCTGAATGTTAATTTGTGAGGTGATGTAGTGAAGGCGAAAAGTCCATAATATCTGCCTTGATATCTAGAATATGAGCTCAAGGAAGGCAATTTGCATACTTAGCGGTGGGTTAGACTCTGTGGTTTCGGCATTTTATGTGAAGGCGGTTAAGAATCTTTCACCATATACGATTACCTTTCACTATGGCCAAAGATCGACAGAGGAAATGAGAAGAGCACGTATATTTTCCAGGTTGTTAGGATCTGAAGTTCATAAAGAGATCGATATAGGTTTTATGAAAGATCTTTACGGCAATGATAATGCACTGACTGGAGAGAATATCATTATTCCAGAAAAATTTCATCATTCGATTGTTGTTCCACACAGAAACTCAATTTTTTTGACAATAAGCGCAGCATGGGCCGCTAGCCTCAAGATTGGTGTCATAGTATACGGAGCACATGCTGACGATCAGAACTATCCTGATTGTCGACCAAAGTTCGTTAGCTCTCTTGCGGAGATGTTGTACGAATCTGACCTTGACGCCATAGACCTTGGTTTACGAAAGCGGATCGAGATCTGGTGTCCGGCAAAAGAGGACATCCACAAGGATGAACTGATCAGAATAGGGTATGATCTTCTTGGGGATAAGATATTCGATACCTGGAGCTGCTATTCCGATGAAGCGTTAAACAGTCGAAATAATCCAGTACACTGCGGTGCGTGCGAATCGTGTATCAATCGAAGAACTAGCTTTAACATTGCGAATATCCAAGATAAAACAATATATGCTATATGAACCCGTCTCCCAACTTGTCATATTCCATTGTTTTGGAGACCAAATATTTGTGTCAGGAGAGTAAGAATAATATCTGAACAAATGTGTACTGGGTATGGAGTCCTATAGTAAGATATTGTTACAGGAAAGGGAGAAGGGTAGAACCATAAACAAAAAGAGAGTTGAAAAGATTTTACGAAAACTGTTGATAGAATTAGGTGAAAACCCCGACAGAGAAGGGTTGATCGGAACCCCAAGAAGGATGGCAGAAGCGTTTGAGGAGATATTTGCCGGTTATACAATGAGTTCCGGACTCGATGTGAGCTTCTCTGAGGAAACTGATGCTATAATTGCCAAAGATATTCAGTTTTATAGTATGTGCGAACATCACATGCTGCCCTTCTATGGCAAAGTTCACATTGCATATATGCCTGATGGAAAGGTATTTGGCATATCTAAACTAACTCGTCTCGTAGAGAAGTATTCGCGTAGGATGCAAATACAGGAGAGATTGACAAGGCAGATCGCGGACGAGATAACTAAAATGGGGGTTCGAGGGGTAGTCGTCATAGCTGAGGGCGAGCACTTGTGCATGAAAATGCGAGGAGTCAGAAACCATAGCCTTGTTGTCACAATGGCACACCGAGGTTTAATGGAGCAAAAAGAGCTCCGAGAAAATATTCTCACACTCATTTCTAACTCGAAACCGGGCTTAAGATCTTTCTAAACATGTCTGGACGGTGAATTTGTGTAATAATCACAAAGGCTTATAAAAAAGAGTATTTTCTATAGGTAAGAAGAATGGCAGGCACGATTTTTCGAGTCCAGTCCCACAAGTTCAGCCAAGATAATATTCAAACTACCTTGGTTTGTTCTAAATGTGACCAAGTTTTCTCAAAGGATTTTTTATTAGACTTGGAAGGTCAGACAATCGAATTCAAGTGTCCTGTCTGTGGTACGGTTGGTGAAACTGATCTGCCATATAAAAGCGCAGAAGAGAGAGAAGAGCTAGACGAAGACATTGAGGACATTGAAGAAGAAGGAGAGGAAGAAATTGAAGAGGAATATTAGAGAGGAAAGGCATTCATTTACTCGTGTTCTTAAACACAACGTATGATAACAGTATTTCAGACCTAGTGAAAAGATCTTACAATGTCCGATTGGATTAGCCATTTTAGAGAAGATGTTTATTCTCAAGTAAAATATCTCCGGGGACTTCGGCTTCCTAAACCAATGAAAATTAGAAGCGGGTTATTTGTGGGCGCTGGTGACTCGTATATTTGCGCTCTTCTACTTGAATATCTATCCAGGCATTCGGTACTTGCCTATCATCCTTCAGAGATACTCCGTAGCCCGGAAATTCTATTGGATCATGAGATTTTCTTCGTATCGGCATCTGGTAGAACGCAGTCGAACATTGAGGCTGCCAAGATAGCTCAAAGATTTGGGCTTAAAACTACTGCTATAACTGCCCGCCCCAAGAGTATCCTTGAAGAGATATGTAGAAAGACACTCAATCCAGGTTACTTGCATAACGTTCAATCGTCTAATACTGGAATTTTGGATTTCACGGCGACGGTAATATCCTGTATGGCGTTGATAGGCATTAAAATAAACATGAATATCATAAGCAGAATAATGAGTGATGCTCGTGAACAGATTCATCAGTATGGTATCGACTTGCCAAGAAAATTCCAGTCGATCTTATTTCTTGGAAACGGAACGTCATATCCAATCGCGAGTTATGGGGCATTCAAAATGCATGAGTTTTTTGGAGCCAAGTCATTTGGATATCTTCTTGATGACTACTACCACTCGCCTATTTTCAGCTTGAAAAAGTCTGATCATGTCTTCATTCTTGGCCAGGAAAATTCCCAAGATCCGATATCTGCGGAATTTCATTACAGATTGCAAAAAATACATCCTCGATCCTATTATTTTCAGCCAAAGGTAGGTCGATCTAATTTTGAACAGGTAATATTTTCTATTTTTATTATTCAGGTCCTTGTCCTTCGTATGGCAGAAAATTTGAGAATAGACAAACCCTATTATCTGTCAAACAAAAGGATACTTAATTTGAGCTCGAGTCTTATCTATTGACTACAAGTCTAATATAGGATGATTGTTATTGTGACTTATCCTGTTCGAGCAGAGTCGTGTATATGAACTACATAGTTTGATTTAATGAAGAACCACCTTAATTATTAAACGTTGGATTGAGATTTGATTTCAAGCTTTAATAACCGGAAGATGGTTTTCCTCACTTTCCATAAACACTATTTCATAATTATCTTCGCAGTCTTCATCGCAATTTCGGCAGATGATTCAGTAATCATTCACTAAAACTTGATGGAACGCGAATGTAAACAGTATATATAGTTCTCCTTTATAAAGGCTGAATAGGGTATGCCTCAGACTAAACCTATCGTTAGCATAGAGAATGTAGTAGCGTCAGCCACGGTGAGCCAAACAGTAAATCTTAATTTGATTACTCAGATTTTTCCAGATGTGGAATATCATCCAGATCAATTCCCAGGATTAGTTTTTAGATTGAAATCACCCAAGACTGCCACCCTAATCTTTAGTTCAGGCAAGATGGTATGTACCGGAGCTAAATCTGAGGACCAGGCAATTAAGGCAGTAAAGAATGTAGTCCAAAAATTGAAAAAAGGAGGCATTGCTATCGAGCACGAACCATTCATTGAAATACAGAATATAGTTGCATCAGCAAGTTTGGGCGGGAAAATTCATCTCGAGCTCGCAGCTAGGGTACTTCCCAGGAGCATGTATGAACCAGAACAATTTCCAGGTCTGATCCACCGAATGCTGGATCCGAAGACGGTGATCTTATTATTCGCTTCCGGGAAATTGGTTTGCACAGGGGCAAAGAAAGAGACTGAAGTATACAGAGCAGTGCATAATCTCCACAATCTCTTAGAAGAAAAGAATCTGATGATCTATGAAGGTTGATTTCTCTATACTAATCTGATTCAACTCAATCGAAAACAAACTCTATTTTATGTCTAGAAAGCGTAGGAGATTCCAAAGTTCTTTGACATTAATTAAAGACCAGACAATATATCGGCCAAGGCATACTTCTTTATCTGATTATATGCATGTTGCATCAACCATGACTTTCCTCTGAATTAATCTGTTACTATTTGGGTATCTCTTCTGCAAAATTTTTGGCTGATTTGAATCTACCCATTGCCTATAGTAACGAATGATATCCGTCTTTGCGAAGCTTAGACATTTTTTTAGTAGTAGTGCCTCAATTTAGAATTGAAGAAATTCATAAAAAATGCATGGATATTGCGTAGATCAATATTTATGATGCATTACCTAGTGTTGTGTGTGGAATATTTGGCATTTCAAGAAATTGTTTCATCAAATAGAACTACCTTTCATAGGAACAATCTGTTTTTGACTTATCTAGTCTCAGGATCGAGCTATCCAGGGTGATGTTGATATAGTATGCCCGAGCTGTGGCTAAAATACGGCCAAACTTCTGTGGTATTGGACATCAAGTATGAAAATCTACAGGCTCACATTTATCCAGCTCCATCTGTAGATTACTTGGCGGAACAACGAATAGAGGATGAACTGTCAAATATCGACATCACTGATAACACAATCATAGTTGTCTTATCGGTTTCAAAGGCAGTTTTAGATTTGGTAGATCAAATCTCTCAAAGAGCTGTCCTTAAAGGCTATGATCGTATTGCTTTTACCTCTCGTACGGATCTTTTGAAGATGCTTAGAAATTCATTACGGAAACAACCTTTTCCTGTATATGATTCGACAAATGCGTCACTATTCCCATTGCTAAGCAAATACAAGAATATGCTATGCATCTCCCAAGCTAGATATGATCCTTTGTTTGGTTATGGTGGAAGCCCCACTTTGCTGCTGCGACAATTTTACCCCGTGGAAATGAACGAAGCATTCTACGTACGATCAAATAACTCGCCTAACCCCCACAATAAATTTTTACCATTAGAAGTTGCCTTGCGCACGGTCGACAACTTGAAAGCTAATTCGATCGAAATAGTAGGCAGTCCAAGAATCTTGAGCTTACACCATGGAACCATTTCTCAGTCATTTGAAAGTGCCATTCGCTCACTAGATCTTGGTAAAAAAACTACCCAGGAGAGGTGCCAAACTACGTTGATAAGTCCCGGTGACGACCTCGAATCACACCTCACTTTATATTCTTCACTCAACTCACTCTGGAACGTAATGGGGTCTATCAAGGAAGGAGGATTAGCAGTGTTGCTTTCAGAAAATGAAATGGGCCTCGGTTGCAAAGCGTTAGAAATGTACGTCCAAGAAAAACTGGATCTACAGAAACACCTGCAAGAGAAGCTTCAATACTTGGAAGGGTTAGAACATGTTCTATTTCTACAGGAGTTAACAAAAAATTATGATTTAGGAATAATTTCAACTTTACCCGAATATTATCTACTAAAGTTAGGACTCGTTCCCTTCAAATCCATCAAGGAATGTTACCATAAAGCTTTGTCGAAGTTTGGAAGATCACAAAAAATACTCGTGATCACAGGTGCAGATATCCTCTCTCTAGCCGATTAGTCCCAATATTTTGGGAACAGTGGTAGATATCGTAGCCTTCAGAAATCATTGAAAACTCTAAAGAGCCATCTTCTGAACGAATGATTTAGAAACTGAACGTATGCCTGAAAAATTGAGAAATTTAGTCAAATTCTAATGCGGAAATTTTTAGACCAGATAAAGATATACCTATATATCGAGGAGGAGTGAGGAGTATCAGAATTTGTATTGCATATTGCATCCATTTATACAATTACTCAGTACAGGAGATAGTCAAGTATTTGTCAACTGAGAAGAAGATTGTTAAAATAACTGATCATATTTACCAACCTAAGCATGAAATTCTGCCTAGACCCGAAGCCGGCGAAGTCCTGAAGCGATACAACGCTAAACCAAGCCAACTCCCGTATATAATGTTAAGCGATAAAGGTTTACAGGACCTTGACGTTAGGCCCGGCGATATCATAAAGATCACTCGCAAAAGTGCTACTGCGGGTGAAAGTGTATATTACCGGTATGTGGTAGAGGGGTAGGAATAATTTAGGTGGTGGTTGTTCGGTATGTGGCCTATTATAAATGACATTTTGAGAAAGGAAGGAGTAGCAAGACAACATTTGAATTCCTATAACGAATTCATGGAGAAAGGGATTCAAAGCATTATCGATGAAGTTGCGGAAATAGAGATAGAGACCTCAGAGTATCCTTACAAGATAAAGCTTGGAAAGATAAAACTGCAGCAGCCGAGAATTATGGAGCTCGACGGCTCAATAACCCATGTAGCGCCTATGGAAGCACGTTTGAGAAACTTGACATACGCATCACCGATCATGTTAGAATGCAGTATCGTAGAAGATGGTAAGATATTGGAATCGAGGTTTATTCACATAGGAGATATGCCTGTGATGGTAAAATCCAATGCTTGTATATTGCATAATATGCCAGAGCATAAGCTAATTGAGTTGGCTGAAGATCCACGAGATCCGGGTGGATATTTTGTCATCAATGGTTCAGAGAGAGTCATTGTAGGTTTGGAAGATCTTTCATATAACAAGATTATAGTCGATATGGAAGAAGCCACTGGTACTCTCTTGTACAAGGCAAAAGTATACTCTTCTATTGTTGGCTATAGAGCAAAGTTGGAACTAATAATGAGACCAGATGGATCTGTAGTAGCGAAGATACCTGGATCTCCAGTGGATGTGCCCTTAATCACATTGGTGCGAGCTCTTGGACTAGAAACCGACAAGGACATCGCAAATGGGGTATCTTTGAATACCCTCATACAAGACGAGCTCGAACCTTCTTTTGAAAAATCAAGTGATGTTATCACAAGTCGGGATGCAATAATCTATATCAGTAAGCGTATTGCTCCAGGTATGCTTGAAGAATTTCAGATCAAGAGAGCTGAAACGCTTCTTGATTGGGGACTTTTACCTCATTTAGGAAAAAACCCTGATAACCGGCACGAAAAAGCACTATTCCTAGGTGAAGCAGCGAGTAAATTGATCGAACTTAAACTTGGTTGGATTGATACAGACGACAAAGATCATTATGGTAATAAAGTAATAAAATTCGCCGGGCAAATGCTCGCAGATTTATTCCGTACAGCATTCCGGAACTTAATTCGCGATATGAAGTACCAGCTCGAACGGTCGGGTCAGAAGCGAGGAATTAACGCTGTTGCTGCTGCTGTTCGGCCTGGGATAATATCAGATAAACTGAATAATGCGATAGCAACGGGAAACTGGGGAAGAGGTCGGGTCGGAGTAACCCAGCTCCTCGACAGGACGAATTATATGTCAACCGTAAGCCATTTGCGTCGTATTCAATCTCCTCTGAGTAGGAGTCAGCCTAATTTTGAAGCAAGGGATCTCCACGCAACTCATTTTGGTCGCATTTGTCCTGCCGAAACACCAGAAGGCTCTAACTGCGGATTAGTCAAAAATCTGGCTCTATCCGCTATTATATCGGTGAGCGTTTCTTCGGCAGAGATTGTCGAAAAGCTATTTGAATTAGGGGTTGAACATGTGGACGAAGCGAATGAGAACCTAAAAAGGATAGGAGCTAGAGTATTTGTTGATGGGCAGCTTGTTGGATATGTAGAGGATGGTGGCCATCTGGCTAACACGCTAAGGACAATGAGGAGATCGGGTAAGATTCATCCCCACGTAGGTGTTTATCTCTACAGTTCATTAAACGATAATGCAACAAGACGTCTTTACATTAGCTGCAATTCTGGTCGTGTGCTGAGACCTTTGATTATTGTAAGAGATGGACGATCCTTGATTACCGATGAAATAATTGAAAAGATTCAAAAGAAATTCCTTTCATGGACTGATCTTCTGCACACAGGCATCTTGGAATTAGTCGACGCGAACGAAGAGGAGAATTGTTTCGTTGACATAGCGGCTGATATTATAGACCCTTCACACACCCATTTGGAAGTTTTCCCTTCCTCCATTTTGGGAGTTGGAGCATCCATCATCCCGTACCCAGAACACAATCAATCTCCACGAAACACCTATGAGAGTGCAATGGCAAAACAAAGTCTCGGCTTCTCTACGCCGTTAATGAACGCGAGTACATACGTAAGACAACATTTAATGCTTTATCCTCAAACTCCAATGGTTAGCACCAAGGCTATAAACTTGCTAGGCCTTGACGACAGACCAACCGGGCAGAATGCAATCGTGGCAGTCCTTCCATATGAAGGATATAACATAGAAGATGCTGTAGTATTTAACAAGTCTGCAGTTGATAGAGGGTTTGGAAGGACCTTCTTTTATAGAGTGTACGAAGCGGAGGCAAAGCAGTATCCCGGTGGCATGAAAGATAACTTCGAATTACCTTCATCCGACGAGAATATACGCGGTTACAGGGGGGAAAAGGCATATCGACTTTTGGAACAGGACGGTGCTATAATGCATGAAGCGGTTGTCGTCGGTGGGGATATTCTGATTGGTCGTACCTCACCTCCTAGATTCATGGAGGAATATAGAGAATTTGAGGTCAAAGGACCATATAGGAGGGATACTTCTATAGGGGTTAGACCTTCTGAGAATGGAGTTGTTGACACCGTCATAATGACTCAGTCTGTGGAGGGTGGCAAAATGTTTAAGATACGTGTTCGCGATATGCGAATTCCTGAAATTGGCGACAAATTCGCATCAAGACACGGGCAGAAAGGTGTTGTCGGCATGCTCGTTAACCAAGAGGATTTACCCTACTCGGAGAACGGGATAGTTCCTGATGTCATGATTAATCCCCACGCATTCCCATCTCGTATGACAGTAGGCCAGTTTCTGGAATCACTTGGGGGCAAAGCAGCTGCACTTAGAGGAAGAATTGTAGATGGATCAGCATTTCTAGGAGAAAAACTAGATCAGCTTAAGGACGTGCTCCAAGATTATGGTTTCAAATTTACTGGGAAGGAAGTAATGTATGATGGCAGAACCGGAAGAAAATTCCCAGCTGATGTTTATGTGGGGGTAGTCTATTATCAGAAACTCCATCATATGGTAGCAGATAAAATCCACAGCAGGGCTAGGGGGCAAGTACAAATGCTTACCAAACAGCCAACAGAGGGTCGAGCAAGAGGAGGCGGATTAAGATTCGGTGAAATGGAACGAGATTGCCTCATCGCTTACGGTGCTTCAATGATGCTCAAGGACAGGCTCCTGGAAGAGTCAGACAAAGCTGAAATAAACGTATGCGAGCGATGCGGCCTTTTGGCTTATTATGACATTAAACAGCGCAGATACATTTGTAGAGTGTGTGGTGATAAAGCAAAGATCTCATCTGTCATTATTGCGTACGCCTTTAAGTTATTGTTGCAGGAGATGATGAGTTTGAATGTTGCGCCACGCTTATTGGCTAAGGACAAAGTTTAGGAGGAGATTACAATTTGACAGAAGAATCTATGAAAATATTAGGGGGAATAAAATTTAGCATCTGGTCACCAGTAGAAGTGCGCAAATTTAGCGTTGCTGAAATTACTGCTCCAGAAACCTACGACGAAGACGGTATGCCTGTTCAGGGAGGTTTGATGGATAGTAGGCTTGGCACATTGGAACCTGGCCAAAAATGCGGAACATGTGGGAACACATCAGCAAGATGTCCTGGCCACTTCGGGCATATTGAGCTCGCGGAGCCAGTACTGCATATCGCATTCGTAGATGATATTCACAAATTGCTTATCACCTGCTGCAGATCATGTAGCAGAGTGAAACTAGGCCACGGTGATATCGAAAAATATCGTGCATTGCGGAACGCAAAAGCTGCATATTCCGTTATAACCTTGGAGAACGTTAAGGATGAAATAATAGAGAAGGCAAAGAAGGTTAAAGTCTGTCCACATTGCGAGAAGGAACAGTACGAATTGGTGTTTACGAAACCAACAATTTTTGTAGAAAAGACTGAAGCCGGAGAGAACCGGTTGCTTCCAATTACTATTAGGGAAAGGATGATGAATATCCCTGATGACGATCTTCTCTTGCTTGGATACGATTCTAAAACAGCTAGGCCAGAATGGTTTGTGCTACAGGTTCTTCCTGTGCCCCCGGTCACTGTGAGACCTTCCATTATACTGGAAACAGGCATAAGATCAGAAGACGATTTAACCCACAAGTTAGTAGATATAATACGCGTTAATCAACGGTTGAAGGAGAGTAAAGAAGCAGGTACACCCCCGTTAATAGTTCAGGATTTGGTAGATCTATTACAGTATCATGTTACTACGTACTTCGATAATGAGGTCTCCGGGATTCCACAAGCGCATCACCGTTCTGGAAGGCCTTTGAAGACACTTACCCAAAGATTGAAGGGAAAGGAAGGTAGATTTAGAGGATCCCTGTCTGGGAAAAGGGTAGATTTTTCAAGTAGAACTGTAATTTCACCAGATCCCAATTTGACAATTTCAAGTGTGGGTGTGCCTGTTGACGTAGCCAAGAAGCTTACTATTCCAGAGACAGTCTCCCAATGGAATCTTGACCGTCTGAAAACACTTGTTGTTAATGGACCCAACATATATCCGGGAGCAAATTACATTATTAGGCCAGATGGTGTCAAGATAAGGCTCGATTACGTGAGCGATAGGGAGATGGTTGCTGAATCCCTTGCGTCAAACTATGTTGTAGAGAGGCATCTTTCAGACGGTGATATCGTGATTTTTAATCGTCAACCATCACTTCATAGAATGTCCATTATGGCACATTACGTTAGAGTTCTTCCTTATCGTACATTTAGATTGCACCCAGCTGTGTGTCCTCCTTATAATGCAGATTTTGATGGAGATGAAATGAATCTGCATGTACCTCAAAGTGAAGAAGCTCGAGCTGAGGCCGCATTGCTGATGAGAGTTCAAGATCAGTTGATATCTCCCAGATACGGAGGGCCAATTATAGGTGGCATCAGAGATTTCATCACCGGGGCTTATATTCTCACCTCAAAGGAAACATTTCTGAATAGAGAGGAATTCGCTAACATGGCTTTAAGTGGCGGTTATGGAGGTGTGCTTCCACACGCAGATTCAAAAGATGGAGATTATCAGCCTTATACTGGCAAACAGCTCTTTTCACTATTCTTCCCTGATGATTTCAATTTTGTTATCACTTCCAAGTGGAACAAAGCATCCAAAGGCGAGGGCAAAGATGTCATAATCAGAAACGGTCAACTCCTAGGTGGAGTTATAGACAAAGCATCGATTGGTGCTGAAGAGCCAGATAGTGTTCTTCACCGAATAGCAAAGGACTACGGAAACGACGCGGCACGAAAATTCTTGGACTCGATCCTGATTATACTTAAGACCTTTTTGACTCAACGTGGGTTCTCCTACGGGTATTCGGATTTATGGCTGAACGATGAAACAAGAAAAGAAATTAGCACTATTATACAACGGGCTTATGAAAAGGTGGACGAGTTAATAAAGCAATACAAGGACGGGACTCTCCCTCTTACCCGAGGCTTGTCTCCGGAGGAAGCTTTAGAGCTTTATGTAGTCAATGAATTATCTAGGGCCAGGGATAGGGCGGGAAAAACAGCCGATCGAGCTTTTCCCGATGATAATTCTGGTGTAATTATGGCGTCTACTGGAGCAAGAGGTTCAACCTTGAACATCGGTCAGATGACTGCGGCTTTGGGACAGCAATCCATTAGAGGGAAGCGCATCAACAAGGGTTATCATAACAGATCTCTACCCCATTTTAGGATAAATGACACCAATCCTGACGCGAAGGGATTTGTCAAATCCAATTATAGGGACGGGTTGAGCCCATTGGAGTTCTTCTTCCATGCGATGGGCGGTCGTGAAGGCTTGGTAGATACCGCCGTAAGGACCCAACAGTCAGGATACATGCAAAGGAGATTGATAAATGCACTAGAGCATCTGAAGATCGAATATGACCTGACTGTGAGGGACCCTCACGGAAATATCATCCAGTATTTGTACGGAGAAGACGGTATCGATCCTGCGAAGAGCGACCATGGGGAGGCTGTTAATATACTTAGATTGATAGAAGGTGAATCAATTGTAGATGAAGGTAAGAAAGCCACCGTCCTTGAAATTGCAAAGATACTATATTCATATGGCGCTAATCTCAACGTGAAAGTAAAATCTAATCTAGAGACGACATTATTGAATAACCGACTTAGCAAGGCTGGAGTAGAAAAGGCAGTTAGAAAAATTGTAGATTTCACAGAGAAAGCCATGGCAGAACCAGGTGAGGCTGTTGGCGTGGTCACAGCACAATCCATAGGTGAACCGGGTACACAAATGACTCTCAGAACCTTCCACTTTGCGGGCGTCAAAGAAAGAAATGTCACGTTAGGATTACCCCGCTTAATTGAGCTTGTAGACGCACGGAAGAAACCAGTTACTCCCACCATGGATATCTACTTGGATGAAGAACACAAAGTTAGTAGGGAAAAGGCCTTACAAGTAGCTAAAGAGATCATTTTCACTAGAGTTTCTGATCTAATAGAAAAAACTGATACCGACTATAGTGGGATTCTAAACTTTTACTTCTCTGAATCACAGCTTGCTGAACGCGGATGTGAACTTGAACAGGTATTTGATGTACTAAAAGGTTCCAAGAAGAAATATGACATTAGTATGAAAGAAAAGCCGTATCAAATACGCGTCTCAATTCCAGACGACCCAGACGCCCAAACGATCTTGACCTTGAAGAACAAACTTTTGAATGCTAGAGTTAAAGGTGTGCCTGATATCGAAAGAGTTACCATCGTAAAGCAAGATGAAGAATGGGTTATACAAACGTCAGGATCGAACCTATCCAAGGTGGTTCAAATTCCTGGTGTAGACACTCGAAGGGTTTCGACAAATAATGTCTACGAGATCTGGCAGACATTAGGAATAGAGGCCGCTAGGACCGCATTGGTGAAAGAGATCACAAACACTTTGGAGGAACAAGGGCTGGAGGTCGATCTCCGCCATATCATGTTGGTGGCTGATTTGATGTCCTCTAAAGGGTACCTGCAGCAGATAGGAAGGCATGGAATAGCCGGAACAAAAACCTCTGTACTGGCAAGGGCAGCATTTGAAATTACAGTTCCCACCATTGCGAGAGCTTCCCTCGAAGGGCAGGTAGAGACCCTGAGGGGAGTCACAGAAAACGTTATAGTAGGAGCTACTGTACCCGTAGGTACTGGCATGGTTGATCTCTATATGAAAGTAAAGGAGGAGAGTGCTGATGAAAGCGCTAGAGAAACTGATTAAAGAAGCAGTGGCAAGTGGCAAGTACAAGAAAGGAACTAAGGAGGTAACGAGATTCGCTAAAGGATCAAAATTAATACTTGTATCTGATTCAGTTAGTGATAAGAATAGAGTCAGTATTGAAGATCAAGCAAAGGCTAGTGGTATTCCAGTCCTTAAATTTCGTGGAACATCCGTCATGTTAGGGAGGGCTTGCAATCGACCACATAGGATATCCATGCTTTCCATACGGACTGGCTCTGAAGAAGAGATTCAAAACATTTTATCTGAAAAGTGAACTGTTTGCACGCTTTCAATTGCATGAAATATGATGCTGTGGCTTCGTGATTTGGCGATTTCATTATACGCTCCCTTTTCAAGCAATTATCCTACTGTTCTAGACTGCAGTTATAGTCATATACATGACATGGAAGACTTAAATTGGCGATAATGAATCAGAATTACGAATTGCGTGCATGGTCTTTTTGCACTTCTGGTAATAAGAGGATTTAAGATTTGACGGAAAAAATCAAGTTGACTTCCGATGAATTGCGACTTATGTCTCTATTTCAGAGCATTACGAGCGTAACGGCTAGGGATTGCGTGGTCGATGATAAGATGGATCGTGTTATTTTCATTGTCAATAAGGGCCAGATGGGCCTAGCTATAGGGAAGGGAGGTATGACTATCAGACAATTACAAAATGTTGTGGCTAAAAAAGTAGAATTGGTCGAATATTCTGAAGATGCAAGCGATTTCGTCCGCAATATACTGAACCCGCAGATGGTAAATGATGTAAAAATCACCCAGAGAACAGACGGCTCCAAGCAAGCAGTAGTTCTGGTGGACGCAAAGCGGAAAGGAGTAGTAGTAGGGAAGGAAGGGAGGAATGCCGAGAAGGCTAGATTACTGGCTAAGAGGTACTTTCAAATATCCAATGTTCTGATAACAAGTGCATCTGAAAGAATGATTGGAAATGAGGTTATGGATTAGTTGGCTAAATCACCTTTAGGTTTGTTCTCAGGGCGTGTGCTTAAGACGAAGAGAAAGCGCGCTCGCTGGTCAAACAAGTATTACAAGAGGCGGATGCTGATGCTGGACAAGAAAGCTAATCCCCTTGAAGGATCTCCTCAGGCAAAGGGAATTGTGCTTGAAAAAGTCGGAATAGAATCGAAACAACCGAATTCAGCCGTGAGGAAATGTGTGCGTGTACAACTGATAAAGAATGGAAAAACCATAACTGCTTTCTTACCAAAGGATGGGGCATTGAATTTCGTAGATGAACACGACGAGGTAATGCTCGAAGGTATTGGAGGTTCAATGGGGGGAGCAATGGGCGATATCCCTGGAGTGAGATGGAAAGTCTTCAAGGTAAATGGCGTTTCCCTAAATGAGTTAGTCTTAGGCCGGAAGGAAAAACCAAGGAGGTAATTGAAATGAGTGGAAAAGAACAGGCAAATTTGCTTCTATTCAACAAGTGGGACGCAAGAAAGATAGAAGTCGGAGATATTGGCCTTCAGAAAGTCATATCGCTGAAGCCCTCTGTTATTCCAATTACCTTTGGACGGCATGAACATCAGCGGTTAAAGAAGTCAGAGGTTAACATTGTCGAAAGGCTAGCCAACAAGTTAATGCATTTTGGAAAAAGATATGCGAAAAATACTGGTCGGATGGGCGGCAAGAAAGCAAAATCTCTGAATGTCTTGAAGACGGCCTTTGAAATAATACACCTAGAAACTGGCAAGAATCCCTTAGAAGTATTTGTGAAAGCTGTCGAGAATGCATCTCCAAACGAAGATACCACCAGAATCGTTTACGGAGGTGTAGTCTACCACGTCTCTGTTGACGTAGCTCCTCTAAGACGAGTTGATCTTGCTCTCCGTTTTATAGCTGAAGGAGTTAGGGAATCAACGTATTCTAACCCACAAGCCATAGAGGAAGCTCTTGCAAGGGAACTTGTTTTAGCTTCCAAAAACGAAATGGCCAGCCACGCTATAAAAAAGAAAAATGAGCAAGAAAGAGTAGCAATGGCATCACGATAGTCAATTGTAGCGCTAGTCCAGGAAAAGTAACTCCAATCAAGACTGCATGTGCAACTGATTGTTGAGGCTGAAACTTAAATAACAAGGTTCTAGTGAAAATTAACATAAATGAATGGTAAAGATGAATTCCTATTCAAAAAAAGCACCTTAATGAGTACGAGAGCCGGACGGGATATAATCAAGCAGGCTCTACTGAGAGAAAAGGGATACAAGCAGTTTAGTAAATACAGTCGTGAAACAGAACAACAATTTCAGGACTTTACCAAACGATACTTGCTATCACTACACAAGTTGATCATCTCAGATCAAAATCCATCTGCTTCTCTTAGGAAATTCGCAGAAGAAATTGGGTCTTCAGAGATGGTTCTTGATGACTCTAAAATACAAGATGTCATGGCCAGAATTTCTCGACCAGAAATTCTTGCAGACAGGGTAGAGCGTATCTTAAACTCTAATTTCGTCTTGATGACTTTCCCTGTTTTGAACGCATTGTTCGATGGGGCGGATGCATACTTTCAAGAAAGTATTAGTTCTGAGGTTAGAACAACGATTATAGATGGACACATTATCGCAATCGATCTCAGCGAACCCATGGACAGAATCATTGACAAAGATGAGGATTTAGATTATCTAGATGATTATAAACTGATGAATCCGTATATACTTGAAGCTGCAAGACAAAAGATCTCCGTCGGAGGAGACACAGTTCTTAGGTCATTTGAAGAAGGTTTCAAGGACGCTAGAGTAGGACAGTATATTGATCAGCGGCTAAAGGCTAAGCCTGAGTCTATCACAGATGAGAATATGATGGGTTGCTATAAGAAGTATCGTGCTATTATGGGCACGGCAGCTAGAAATATGGCACTTGATAGGAAACCACTTGGTGAAATTTATCATCTAGGGATGGCAAAGGCTAGTGAAGGTGTGGGTTGTGGAAACGAGATCCAGGACGCAATTAGGAACGGATCTATAAAAATTCCATCTTGGCCGTTGTACTATAGCATTATCACTGGCGACGTGCAGAAAGCATTCGAATTAACGATGAGAAAAAGCTCAACGTACTTGGATGAGGCGAGAATCGCATTAGATATGCTGCCTCATGAATATGGCTTCAGGCCGTTCTTGGAATTCCTTTTTCAGTATGTCAGTCATTACAATCAATATTGGTTCAATGAATTGAATAAGAGAGACCTTTATGCACTTTTACAGAAGAACCTGACTTTAAGCGAACTACATAGAAAATGAAATTGGCGTGCCTTGTCCTTCCTCTATTATTAAGAAGATTTATTATTCTAACCATCAATCTATCTTCAAACAGAAATGTCTAGCGAGTACGAGAAGAACGTGGTAAGGCTAATCCAAGAAAAACTTGACAAGTTAGAATATTTGAAAAAGGCAGAGAATTGGGATAATTCTCAGGTACAGAGATTGGTAAACGAAATAGAAACTCTAGAGACCTTATTTGAAAATTACAACTTAGGAATGAATTATTTTCGGAGGGCGAGAGGGGGAAGATCAGGACTAAGAGAGTGAGAATTTCTCTGATAAACCCTCGAGGTATTTTTAGTAGGTTGAATTTTTAGTATTCAACTTAATGGTAGTACTTCTTCTATGTCGCTGTTTTACGAAGGGTTAACTAACCAAAATGTCTATAAACACGCAAAAAGCACTTCGTAATTATTTATATACCTAAATCTTGGCATATCACTCAGGCCATGCACGAGGATAAAATAAAGAGATTATATCAAATCAAGAAGCTGTCAGAGGAAGGAGGCGGGCCGGAGAGGATCTCCGCCCAACATGCCAAGGGTAAGCTAACAGCGAGAGAAAGAATTAGCCTACTGTTAGATGCGGATTCCTTCGTCGAAATTGACAAGTACGTAATCCACAGAAATGATGATCCTTCGAACAAGACGTATTTTGGAGACGGGGTATTAACAGGATTTGGCACCATTGATGGACGAAAGGTGTTTGTTTACGTTTACGACTTTACAGTGCTCGGAGGCTCGTTAGGTGAAATGGCAGGAAAAAAGATCGTAAAGGTTATGGATCATGCGCTTAATGTCGGCGTTCCTATCATAGGAATTCTGGATTCAGGTGGTGCGAGAATTCAGGAAGGGGTAATGAGCCTAGATGGGTACGGGGACATTTTCTATAGAAACACTCTAGCATCGGGAGTGATTCCGCAGATAACTGCAAGTATTGGTCCTTGTGCTGGAGGTGCTGTTTACTCTCCTGCCATGACTGACTTTATTGTCATGGTGGAACATATAGGTCAAATGTTTGTTACAGGACCGGAAGTAGTCCATGAGGTACTAGGGCAGGAAGTTTCGTTTGAGGAGCTGGGAGGCGCAATAACGCATGCCAGCAAATCTGGCGTGGCTCATTTTGTAGCAAAAGACGAATACGCATGTATGGACAAAATAAAAAAACTCCTTTCTTATATTCCACAAAACAATACTGAATTTCCTCCAATAGTACAATCCGGAGATGACCCAAATAGGATTGATTCTGCCCTTGCATCTGTTCTCCCCGAAAATCCATATGAACAATATGATATGAAGCAAATAGTTAAATCGATTGTTGATGATGAGGATTTTTTTGAGATACATGAACTCTTTGCGGAAAACGTTCTTGTAGGCTTTGCAAGAATGGGGGGGAGATCTGTGGGCATTGTTGCCAACCAGCCTCTGTATCTTGCTGGAGCATTGGATATAAATTCTTCCAACAAAGCTGCGAGGTTCATTAGGTTTTGCGATTGCTATAACATTCCCATAATTACCTTGGTAGACACTCCTGGGTACTTACCAGGTGCGGATCAGGAACACAACGGGATAATTCGGCATGGAAGTAAGTTGCTGTACGCTTATTGCGAGGCTTCTGTACCTAAGATCACATGTATAATAGGGAAAGCGTATGGCGGCGCTTACATCGCCATGGGTAGCAAAAACCTTCGAGCTGACATGAATTTTGCATGGCCAACTGCTGAAATAGCCGTACTTGGGCCCGAGGCCGCAATTACGATAACTCATCGCAAAGATCTTAAGAAATCTGAAGACTTGGCAAAAACAAAGAAGGCTCTTGCAAAAGAATTTAGAGAAAAGTTTGCCAATCCCTATATTGCAGCAGAGAAAGGAATTATTGATTTGGTTATAGATCCAATGGAAACAAGACCTATGATTATTAGGGCACTTGATGCTTTATCCACTAAGAGGGAGACACATCCATGGAAAAAACATGGAAACATAAATTTATAGAGGTGGATACATTACGACCAAGGCAATAAGCAAAATTCTGATTGCAAATAGAGGCGAGATCGCTCTCCGGGTCGTACGCGCATGTAAAGAACTGGGATTAAAGTCTGTAGCAGTATTTTCTGACGAAGATACCCGATCCGTTCATGTAAAAAGAGCCGACGAAGCATACAACATAGGCCCAGCAGCGGCCACAGAAAGTTACCTGAACATGAAGCGAATAATTGAGATAGCAAAGCAATCAGGGTCAGATGCTATACATCCAGGATATGGGTTTTTGTCTGAGAATGAAGCATTTGCAAAGACTTGCAAGAAGAATGGGATAATATTCATAGGGCCTGGAAGTGAAGCCATGGAAGTCACCGGTGACAAGATTAAGTGCAAAGAAGTGATGAAAGAGGCAGGAGTTCCATTGGTGCCGGGAAGTGACGGCATAGTGGAGGATCTAGATGATGCAGTTGCGATAGCAAAAGAGTCTGGATTTCCTGTTCTGCTCAAATCTGCATTTGGTGGAGGTGGACGAGGAATTCGCTTGGCAAAAGATGAAAAAGAACTACGGCAAGAATATGAAATAGCCTCCGCCGAATCAAAGGCAGCATTTGGGAAAGCTGCGCTATATGTTGAAAAATGCCTTGAGGGCATACGTCATATTGAATACCAACTCCTTAGGGATACCCACGGTAATAGTAGACACCTATTCGAACGTGAATGTTCTGTGCAAAGGAGGCATCAGAAGCTCATCGAAATGTCTCCTTCTCCCGTTCTAGATGCTAAAACTCGCAGTAAAATAGGCGAAATCGCAGTTAGAGCTGTTGACGCCGTAGATTACGTCAACGCCGGGACCGCAGAATTTTTGAGGGACAACAAGGGAAATTTTTACTTTATGGAAGTTAATTCCAGATTGCAGGTGGAACACCCAGTCACAGAATTTGTAACAGGGTTAGATCTTGTGAAATTGCAAATTGCCATAGCACAAGGAGAAAAAATTCCATTTAAGCAGGAAGAGTTGGAATTAAGAGGAGCGGCGATCGAATGCCGTATAAACGCTGAAGATCCATTCAATGAGTTTTCGCCTTCAGTCGGATTAGTTCCTTCCTGCAATTTGCCTTACGGACCTGGCGTGCGCGTGGATTCATACCTATACCCTGGCTGTATGGTATCCGGATACTACGACTCCCTTGTGGCAAAGCTCATTACTTGGGGCAACCATTTCGAAGAAGCTAGAAGCAGGATGATTAATGCGTTAAATGAATTTGAAGTAGAGGGAGTGAATACAACTATACCTCTCTACAAGACGATAATGAAGGAGGAGCACTTCATTAGAGGGGAATTGTCAACTGACTATCTAGAGCGATATGACCTAATGAACAAGCTTCTCAAAGATGCCAAGGGGGTGTCAGCGCAGACTCAGGTTCCCGCTGTAGCTGCACTTTTACTTTATTCAGAGTTTATGCGGACACCTTCGCTCAGGCGTGGCAATGCTCAGAAGTCCGAACACATGCCGGCATGGATCAGACAGGGAGGAAACTTTTGATGGAATTTAAGTTAGCGCATCTGGAACAGCCCGTGAACGCGGAGCTACTTAGCACGCTGGGAGACTCTGAGGCCATGGTCAAGATAAATCAGACAGATTATCGCCTCAAGGTCCTTAGGTTTTCAACAAATATTCTTGAATTTATGATAAATAATTCATACCACTATGCGAAGATCCTGAACTCTAGTACCTCTGAGGTGAAGCTGCTAATCGATGGGACTGAAATGAAAATAACCAAGCATTCCAAGTTGTCAGAAATTTTGGAAAAGTCATTGTCAAAGATCTCATTGGACACTGCAATAAACAATTTGACAAGTCAAATTCCTGGAAGAGTTGTTAGCGTATTAGGGAAGCAAGGTGACACTGTAAACAAAGGAGACTCCATAGTGGTCCTAGAATCCATGAAAATGCAGGTTGCAGTAAAGTCACATAAAGATGGTAAGATAAAGGAAATAAAAGTCAAGCAGGGGAATGCTGTGTCCAGGAATGACGTAATTGCTATTATAGAGTAGTAGAGTAGTAGACATAAGAAGGCAACTTTCATTTATTTTCATTTTCGCATTCATCACTAGGGCACAAACCCCCACATTTAACTTAACAAATTATACCTTAGGGGGTGGAATTGCCTAACTATTTTCCAATG
This sequence comes from Nitrososphaeraceae archaeon, assembly GCA_050748485.1. Classification (GTDB taxonomy): domain Archaea; phylum Thermoproteota; class Nitrososphaeria; order Nitrososphaerales; family Nitrososphaeraceae; genus TH5896. Next base: position 75,049 of record JBOGPP010000002.1, read on the forward strand.
AAGATCTTATCTCGTCGTAATTCGGCTCTACCAATGGATTGTCGGATACCCATCTATACCTGACTATACCGTTTTCGTCCAGCACGAACACTGAACGCTTAGCTGCATTATAGCCTTCTAGCGAACCCAAGTTGGCCATTACTATGCCATACTTGTTTATGACCTCGCGCTTGTAATCGCTAAGAATGGGAAAATTAAGGTGTCGGTTCTCCGTAAAAATTTTGTTAGCAAATGGTCCATCAACTGAGATGCCAACAACCTGGGCTCCCAAGGATTTTAACGCAGCTAGCGAGTCTCTCAACGCACACATCTCAGTAGTACATACAGGTGATTCTGCAGCAGGAAAAAAAGCAATAACAAGCTTCTTGCCCCTAAATTCCTTCAGGCTTCGACTCCTCATCTCAATATCCGGCAGCTGAAAACTCGGTGCTTCTTGTCCTATATTAGGAACTGAAATTGTTGACGTTGAAGGCATGGACAAAATTACACAGTGAGACAATAAATTAATTTCGGAAAATCAGTTATTTGAAAAGCCGGAATGTCTGCGTAACTCTCTAATTATCTCTTCTAGCGCTAAAACTACCTTTTCGACCTCAAATTTTGTGTTTTGATGACCAAGTGTTAGACGCAGAGAACCTTCAATTTCCAATAGAGAAAGCCCCATTGCTTGGAGTACATGGGAAGGTTTAGCTTTGTTGGATGAGCATGCTGCCCCAGTAGACGCCGCAATCCCATACTCATTCAATTTGACTATTATGTCTTCGCCCCTAACCCCTGGAAAGCTAAAGTGGGCGTTGTTGGGAAGTCTTTGATTCAATGAACCATTGACGTAGGATCGAGGTATCGTCGACAATACCTGATCAATGAGATGGTCCCTGAGATTCTTGACATTTCTGTAATTTTCTGTTAAGTTCAATGCAGCGATCCTGCAGGCCTCGCCAAAGCCTACGATTCCATGTACGTTTTCAGTACCTGATCTTAAGGACTTTTCTTGTCCTCCCCCGTCGATCAGAGGTCTTAGTTGGTCCCTGTCGCGAGAATATATGGCCCCAATTCCTTTTGGTCCGTGTATCTTGTGGGAGGATAGAGATAGCAAATCTATATCAAGGTGCTTTACGTCTATTGGAATTTTTCCCAGAGCTTGGACAACATCACAATGAAAAAGGGCGTCGGAATTTTCATGAGTAATTTTTGCTAGGTCTTTTATTGGCTGAATGGTTCCCACTTCATTATTTGCTAACATGATGCTTACGAGGATTACCTTTTCTTTCCTTAGTATTTCAAGTAATGATTCCAGCTTAACGATTCCTTCCTTGTTTACTTCGACAAATTTAAGATTAAATCCCAGAGCCTTTAAAGAATTGAAAGGTTGAAGTACTGAGTCATGTTCTATGCTACTTGAAATAAGAACAACATTCTTGCTATCATCGTTGATACTTGTTCTGGATACACTGCCCTTAATGGCTAGGTTATTTGCTTCTGTTCCACCAGAGGTGAACGTTATTTCATTAGGACTGCTTCCTATGAGGCAAGCTACATGTCTCCGGGCTTCCTCTATTGCTCTTAAACTTTTAAAGCCAAAGGCATGTTGTGAGGAGGGGTTTCCATAATAATTTCCAAGATAAGGAACCATTTCTTGGATCACCTCAGAAAGAACAGGAGTAGTCGCAGCGTTGTCAAAGTAGATCAAGTCACGTTGACCAATATCTGCATTCATCATTACTATTTCACTATTTCACAACAACTAGACTTCCCTGTCTATATCCTTTCATGTCGACCGAAACGTATCTGAAACCAAGTTCTTTGATCATCTGGTTAGCTTCTCCCAACTTTCTAACGTCAAACAACCTATGAAGTTCATCGATCCCTACTTCAATCCGGGCAAGCTCACCATGATCTCTAACTCTGACTTGTGCTACGCCGAAGATCATTTTTACTATGGATTCGGCCTTTTCAATCCTAGAAATCAATGAATGCGTTATTTCCCTTCCGTGCGGGATTCTGGAAGCTAAGCAGGAATTTGCGGGTTTACTAGAGACGGATAGGTTGAAGTATTCGGCGATTTTTCGAATATCCGACTTATCTAAGCCGACTTCCAGCAGAGGATGTCGTACACCTGCCTCCTGCAAAGCTATGATTCCGGGTCTATGATCTCCTAGATCATCTACATGTGTCCCGTCGACAATACTTTTGGCCCCATTTTCCTTTCCTTTGGCAACCAAATGAAGCGCCAAGTCTTTTCGACAGTGATAACATCGAGCATTGTCGTTTCTTGCGAAATTTTGATTCGAGAGCACATCGTACTCAACAATTTCATGTCTAATCCCTAATTCCTTAGCTACTAGAATAGCACTCTTCAGTTCCTCTTCCGAGGTAGTAGTACAATTTGCTGTTACCGCCATAGCTTTCTGGCCCAATCGCATTTGAGCAGCTAATGCTACAACAGCGCTATCTACTCCACCAGAAAGGGCAATAACTACTTTGTCATTGATCGCGCCGAACCATTTGAGTAACAGATCGTATTTCTGACCTGACCCTTCATGCTCGCGTATGGAATTTATCTCCAAACCTAATTTGAATCTCAGCTAAAACTAACTGATTTGCCACTCTTAAAGGTATTCTTAATACTCTGGAGATTTTCCTGATGTCCTCAAACTCTGGTTTGGCATTAACCATATTTCCGTGAGAGTCTTTAGAAACCTTTACATGGATACTAAATTCATCATTTAATATCTTGCATTTCATGCTTACTGTATCTCTACTTAATACTATCCTATTCGTTTCTTGAATCCGTACGCCCAAAGTCCCAGTTTCCATAAAGAGAATATCTAGTATAGTATCCAATTGGGTGTGATCAGCAATGATTCTAATTGTATAATTCGGTCTGTTCTTCTTAGAAAGGCCTGGAATGACAGTTATATCCTTTGTCTCTGTCATGCTCAAACGTTCGATTAAAGCTCCTAGGTTCTCTCCTGTGATATCATCTACATTAGTTTCCACTACAATCACAGTATCATTCCCATACTTGAATGATGAATGGGAGGTTCCCATCACAAATCTTGTCACATTTGCAATTTGTCCAAGATCTTTAGAACCTGCACCGAATCCGATTCTTTCAGGCTTCAAATCTGGGTATCTACTTACACTCCCTTTACAAAGATTTGCGAGTAGAGTAGCACCAGTTGGAGTCGTTGTTTCGGTATCAGAGTATCCAGCTGTAAGAATAAATGGTCTGCCCAAAAAGATTTGTAATACCGCGTTAGTTGGATTTTGGACAATTCCGTGCGAGAAATGTGTCAAACCGCTACCTGTTGCGATCGGCGTTGAGTAGACATTCGAAGAGAAGAGATCAAGACTTCTAGCAGCAATGCCTGATCCTACTAAGTCGACCAATGTGTCGATATTTGATGTTTCGTGGAGGTCAACCGCCTTAACACTCTGACCGTGAATTTTAGATTCGGCAAGAACCAGACTTTTCATAGAATTCTGAATATATGAACTGGTTTGTCGATCTAAATCCAAGTGCGCGCAACAACGAGTGGCAGCAGCAATAAGCTCGCTCCCTTTTCTACTGGTTTTACTATCTGTAGTTTTGAGAACAAATCGGGTTGCTTTGATCCCCCTCGATGTTACTTTTTCAAATCTTGCTTCCAAGATCCTGACACCCTCCAAGAACCCCTCACATGCATAGATTGAGTCAAGAACTTCTTTTCTCTCTGACCCTGCATCAATCAGGGATGAAAGAAACATATCACCTGATATACCTGAAATTTGTGAATCAAACACTGCAATTTTTGGCAAGGACTAACTCTAATGATAAGGGTAAGTGTATATTTATTTTGTATTCGTTTCAATGCTTGTAGAACAGAATTAAAAGACTTTTATTAGTGACACGGGGCGTATTTTTGAACAATAGATGAATATAACTGTTGTCGGGTCGGGTAAAGTCGGGGCGTCTGCAGCATTGAACTCTTGTCTGCGAAAGTTGGGAGATGTTCTTTTATTGGATATCGTCAAGGGACTTCCCCAGGGCGAGGCTCTGGACATAAATCATCAGTTGTCTGAACTAGGGATCGATTGTAGTGTGAGAGGTTCAAACGAGTACTCGGACATGAAAGGCTCGGACATCATCGTATTAGTCGCAGGGGTAGGCAGAAAACCTGGAATGACTAGAATGGACCTCCTTGCAACGAATGCAAATATCATTAAAGAAATAGCTACCAAGATACGATCGTTGGCTAGTCGAGCAATTGTGATCGTTGTCACAAATCCCGTTGACCCGATGACGTATTTGACCTTAAAATTTCTTGGAACAGGCAAGAATAGGGTAATGGGAATGGGCAACATGCTTGATCTTTCGAGGTTCAAGAATTTCATTCACGAGACCACTGGATTTTCGAGGGGTTCCATCAGTGCGATGGTGATCGGAGAACATGGCGAGAACATGCTTCCTCTTCCTAGATTTTCTTCAGCATCAGGAATTCCGCTAACCACATTTTTGTCATCCGAACAAATCTTGAACACCTTGGAATCTACCAGAAAGATTGCTGCTGATGTTATCTCGCTAAAAGGTGCCACAATTCACGCCCCTGGTAATGCGATTGCAGCAATGATTGAATCTATAGTAAGAGATAGGAAAAGTCTCATACCAGTCTCGGCCCTTTTGGACGGAGAATATGGTGCTTCAGATGTTTGTCTTGGGGTTCCAGTTATACTCGGTGCAAATGGTATCGAGAAGATAGTCGAACTAGAACTTGACAGTTCGGAAAAAGACATGTTTGATAGAGGAGTAAGAAGCGTCAAAACTGCAATTAACGAGTTGCATGTGTAATACTTTTATCATCGAGAGGCCCAGTGGTTACGAATGGATCTCAGCCGATTGATGAAAAAATATTCCAATGGCGAAATCGGAATTAACGAAATTCAAAGAGAAATTTCTATTGAAAACATTGGATACATTGGGGAGAACATAGCACGTCTTGACGTACAAAGGGAGACACGCAGGGGTTGTCCAGAGGTTATCCTTGCATTAAATAAGCAATACGATGATCTGTATGAAATTACACTAATGACGTTGCAAAAAACTGGCTTGGCCCTCATTACAAAGGCATCCCAGGAGGTCTTTACCAAACTCTCCACTCAGTTGAAAAAGGAAGGGTATATGACTGAGACAGCGACGCGTGGAACCACCATTCTGGTTTCGGCGAAAGAAGTCACAATCGCTGAAAATAGTCCTCAAATAGGGATTATTTGCGCGGGGACCTCGGACATCCCTATCGCAGAGGAGGCGAGAATGATGGCCAAAGCTATGGGCTGCGTTGCCGATCTGTCCTATGACGTTGGAATAGCGGGATTGCATCGGCTGCTTCCGGCCTTAAGAAGCATAATAGAAAAAAACGTAGAGGCTGTCGTAGTAGTAGCTGGAATGGAAGGAGCTCTTCCATCAGTCATTTCCGCGTTGGTGGATGTCCCGGTGATAGGAGTGCCTACATCAATCGGCTATGGGATGGGGTCTGGCGGCATCGGAGCTTTGACATCAATGCTACAGAGCTGCACATTTGGATTGGCCGTCATGAATATTGATAATGGCATCGGTGCAGGAGCGTTTGCAGCTCTAATCTGCAAAAGGATGTCCTTGATTCATCCCAGAAAAGATGATTCGCTTCGTACTTGTTCTCATGGAGTTGTAAGCTAGGGAGGCTTTCTCAAACGTTTATAAAGGCTTTTCAGTCGTTGGTTATAATTACTTGAAAAGGTGTAAGATGATAATATAATGGGTTATATTGCCACACTCAAGAGAATTAGAAATGGTCGAACCAATTACAGGAAGAGGGCCGCACTTCTTCTCTCGAGAAGAAAATTTGTTACTATAACCGTCAGCGACGAGAACGTTCAAGCTCAGATCGCATACCCGATGTCGAAGGGGGATGTTACTATCACATCGTCTCATAGCAGAGAACTTACAAGATTCGGTTGGAACGGTTCTCTAAATTCTCTCCCCGCATGTTATTTGACAGGCCTGCTATTGGGCAAGAAGTCGCTGCGAAAGGAGGTAGACGAGGCTATCCTCTATACTGGAAAGAATCCATTTACGACTCGGGTCGCTGCCTGTCTTAAAGGTATAATTGATTCTGGGATGAAAGTGCCTGCATCCGATTCTTCATTTCCACCAGAGGAACGCCTGGTGGGAAATCACATTGCAGAATATGCCCGAATTTTACAAGATGAGAATAAAGACGCTTACAATAGCCGTTTTTCAAAATTAATCGCTAATAACTTTGATCCTACTCAGTATAGTAGCTATGTACACAAAGTTAAGGATGCTATTGCTTCTTCAGACGGAATAGATTCAGTTGCAGGCAAAGAGAAGTGAGTTGGAGTAGGTTGAAATGAGCCGACAGAATCAGCAACATTCTGAGTGGATACCGAGGACATCCTTGGGCTTGTTGGTGGCCAGTGGGAAGTTAAACTCGATGGACGAAGTCTACGAAAATGGACTCAGGATACAAGAATCAGAGATTATAAAGCGCCTGCTTCCAGACATTCGAAGTCAGGTTGTTCACGTTGGGATTGTGCAGAAACAGACGGATGCTGGAGAAATGACAAGATTTAATGCTATTGTAGCAGTTGGGAACGAAGCAGGATGGTTTGGGATCGGAAAGGGTAAGGCATCTCAGATGCGGATTGCAATAGATAAAGCGACTAATACGGCCTTCTTGAACGTCATCCCAGTGAAGCGTGGTTGTGGAAGTTGGGAGTGTCGGTGTGATCAAAGCCATTCTATTCCTTTCAAGGTAAGAGGTAGAGGTGGGAGCGTAACTATAGAAATTATTCCGGGGCCAAGAGGCCTTGGGCTTGTAGCTGGGGAGCATATACGGAGTTTATTAAAACTCGCCGGCTTAACTGATGCATGGACGAAATCATTTGGATCAACTAGTACAATGTCTTCTACTACAAAGGCTATATTTGACGCTCTGCGGAGCACATATAGTAAAGGATAGGAGTGCTGCAAGAATAATGGCTTACTTGGTTGTTAGGATGCGCGGTACGGTTAATGTGCCATATTGGGCCAATACAACATTAGAAAGTCTTAATCTTTCAAAGAAATTCAGAGCGACAATTGTGCCAGAAAGTACAGAATATTCAGGTATGTTAAATAGAATAAGGCAACTTGTGACGTGGTGTCGCGTTGATAACGAGACAGTGAAAGATCTTCTAGATAAAAAAGGTAGGAAGACTGCATCTCAGCCATTGAAAGAATCTGATTTACCCAAAGAATATGGCAATTTGGACAAACTTGCGATTGATATAGCAAACGATACAGTAGTGCTCTCTAAACTCAATGGTATAAAACCATGGTTCGCATTAAATCCGCCTCGAGGTGGGTTCAAGAAGTCTGTCAAGAAGCAAACAACTCAAAATGGAATACTTGGAGAGAACGTATTGTTGATCGATCTCGTTAAGAAAATGATGTGAGAGAGTTACGGAGCAAGACTTATTTAAGGTTAGACCCATTTCCAACACCAAGACGTTGAGTTTGAACGTGGGAGAGAAGTAACTGATTATGGCTACTAGATTCAGAAAGAGTCGAAGACAAAGGGGGAGTAGGTTTTGTGGTTGGGGACAGATAGGACAACATAGGCAATCTGGTAGCCGAGGTGGAATTGGCGGCGCGGGGAAACACAAACACTTTTGGATTAGAACCGTCATTGAAGAACCTGATCATTTTGGACACGATTCTACAAAGCCAACAAGGCAGAATAGATTAAATCGGTGGGTTAATTTGCGAGACGTAAACGATTTGGCGTTTCGGTTCGGCACTACGAACGAGCATGGCAAATTAGTCCTAGATCTGAGATCGATTGGCTATGACAAGCTCTTGGGAGGAGGAACGCTCCTGAAACCTATCGTAGTACGTGTAGCTAAAGTCTCTGCGACTGCAAAGCAAAAGATCGAATTAGCTGGAGGCGATATAGTACTGAATGAAGAACTCGGTTCAAACTAGCGAGAGTATCTTTCGGCGCGTCATAAAGCGCGTATCTACTTACATACCTCAGGTCGAAAAGCCTAAGAAGAAATTAACTCTTACTGAGAAGTTTGTATGGTGTGGTATTTGTCTCCTTATCTATCTTATTATGGGGCAAGTCCCACTTTACGGTGTCACCGATGATCCTGCATTTGATTTCCTTGCTTTCGCTAGAGTAATCTTTGCTGCTCAGCAGGGAACATTATTAGAATTAGGCATAGGCCCAATAGTCACTGCTGGTCTTCTAATGCAGCTTCTTAAGGGATCCGAGCTGATAAAGCTCAACTTCAAAAACCCAGATGATAGGGCATTGTTTACTTCTGCGACAAAACTTGTCACTATTATTGTTATTGTAGCAGAAGGGGCGCTCTACGGCGGAAGTGTTTATGGAGGGTTAGTAGCACAGCCCGAATTTGTCGCAATCGTTATCGCTCAGTTGATAGGTGCCAGCTTGATAGTAATGCTGCTAGATGAGCTAGTGCAAAAGGGATGGGGCCTAGGATCGGGCATAAGCCTTTTCATAATGGCAGGAGTTGCTCAAGGGATATGGTGGGCCGTATTCAGTCCAATTCCAGCACCAGATGGTGGAAGTGTAGGTATACTTCCATTCATGGTGGAATCAGCTATGAACGGGACCCTACAGGACGTACTATTCAGATCAGGCCAGCTTCCGAGCCTCTTTAGTCTGATAATTACATGTTTGGTGATAGCAATGATAGTATACGTCCAGGGAATTCACGTAGATATTCCTATCGTCTCAACGAAATATAGAGGTTTTAAAGCGGTATATCCCATCAAGCTGCTGTATACTTCAAACATACCGGTGATATTGGCATCAGCGTTACTGGCTAACGCGATATTTATGGGTCAGATGCTATGGGCAAATTATAATCCTCAGAATTCGAGTCCTGCATTTAATTTAATAGCCCAGTACGATCCTGAAAATCCCCAGAGCCCTACTGGAGGAATACTTTATTACGTAACACCCCCTAGGAGTATTGAAGCTGCGGCTCAAGACCCTTTACGAGCAGTGGTATATGTTATATTTCTCACCACGATTGTTACCATTTTTGGAAAACTGTGGGTTGAGCTTGGTGGTCTGTCTCCCAAAGCTGCGGCTAAAAATTTACTTGATGCAGACGTTCAAGTACCCGGATTTAGACGTTCACAAGGATCTGTTGAGACATTGCTGAATAGGTATATCCCTTCAGTAACGATAATTGGAGGTGTAGTGATAGGTCTACTTGCAGCTACTTCTGATGTATTGAATGTTTTCGGAACCGGAATAGGAGTCCTATTAATGGTAGATATACTAGTCAATTACTATAATCTACTCGTAAGAGAGCAGGTCGACGTGCACATGCCAAAATTGGCGGCCTTACTTGGCAGGAAATAACATTCATAGCTTTGCTAGGTTGATTGTAGTTGGTGTCCCAGGGGTAGGAAAAACGACGGTCATTACCAAAGCTGCTGAGCGATTAAACCAGTTGGGTTCAAATACTCAAGTACTGGTATTTGGTTCGATAATGTTTGATGAGGCGAGGAAAATGGGTATTAGAGATAGGGATGAAATGCGGAAGCTATCGGTCAATACCCAGCGTCGACTTCAAGAAATGGCGGCCAGAAGTATTAGTGCATTACAGAATGTCAATATTGTGATCGATACTCACCTTTTTATTAACACTGCTATAGGAAGGTATCCAGGCATACCCCAAAGTCTTTTGGACGCATTGTCACCAACTCATTTAGTTATGATTTCTGCTGATCCTGAAGAAATTTTTGTTCGAAGGATGCAAGACGATACTAGAAGTAGAGATTTAATTTCCATAGACAGTATCAAGAATGATTTAGAGATCGCGACCATCATGATAGCTACATCTTCTGTGTTGACCGGCGCCCCCTTTAAGGTCATTTTCAATTATAGAGATAGGTTACATGAAGCTGTTAGTGAATTAGTTGAAATAATGTCAGTGAAAAGTGAGAAAAAATGATGTATCAAAGCATTATCGACTCCCTCATTATGCAGTTGCCTGGTCTAACTCCTCACTACACGAAGACCCCAATTTTCCCTGACATGGTATCCGGATTAATCGTAGCTGCACTTATTGCTATATCAATGAACTTTGCTATGGCTCTGCTTAGAAAGCGAACTACAGATATAGACAAGATGCACAGAGTCATGAAAGAAACCAACGAATGGCGGAAACAGTATACAGATGCCATCAGGAAACGCGATAAAGTTCGAGTTGAGGAGCTAAAAAAGAAGCAAGCTTCGGTGAACAAGATGACTATGGAGATGCAGCAGCAACAGATGAGGCCGATGCTAATTTATATGATGCCCTCACTCATGGTCTGGATTTTTGTGTTTCCTGCCATCTTTGGTTCTACTACTGGTCTTTCTCCCATTCAAATTCCTTGGATAACCTGCAGTCCAGAAAATGTTCAGTTGGACCAGCAGCTGGACGCTGATGGTCAACCAAAAGGTGCCTGCTCTGTCCCGGGGGAGCTTTTTCTGTGGGGCTGGTTTCTGATTACATCTTTTGCATTTAGTGGCATAATTTCTAAGGTAACCAAGACGTCTATGCCTGGCCTTACAGGAAATTGAGACAAAGAAACACGAAGGTGAATGAATCCGTCCAAGATGGAAGGATCGATCTTAGCAACGCGGTCAGCGAAAGAAGCCATAACAAGACACAGACTTTCTCGATAATTGTTTCAGGTTGGCCTGCGGTTGGTAAGACGACTGTTGCCGCAGAGCTGGCCGATGAATTTGGCCTTACGCTTTACAACGGTGGTGATATCCTTAAGCAGATCGCTACTAATTTGGGTTATCGAACATCCGGTACCGATTGGTGGGATAGTGAGGAGGGCAAACAATTCATGGAGAAAAGGAAGAGCGATCATACTTCCGATATAGAAGTCGATAATAAGTTGAAAGATATTATAAAAAAAGGTAATGCAGTAGTCACGAGTTATACTCTTCCATGGTTGGTAAAGGATGACTGTATCAATCTCTGGCTTCAGGGATCTCCCAAGAACAGGGCTACTCGAATGGCGAGCAGGGATAACATTAGTTTAGCTGAGGCTACAGAAATCATAAAAGAAAGGGACTACCAGAATAGCCAGATTTATGAAGATCTTTACGGATTTGAATTCGGGAAGGACCTTTCTGTCTTTGATTTCTCACTAAATACCGATATGATGGATCTTAGTTCTCTTATTCAAATATCAAAGGACATAGTTAGGAAGGTCAAGTACCGGCTAGAATAAGCCCTGAATTTATTCGGAAATGCGTAAATCAATCTGGGCATCGTAATTCTAATTGTCATCGCATGACAAAGACACCGTCAATTTCCAGTCTTTCCCAAATAATGTAATCCACACTAAGCATTGGTTTCAGACGCTGAAAGCATCTTCCACTTTATATTTATCCAGACCCAAGGCACATGATAGGTTAATCCAGTTGAGCTATTGAAGGGTATCTATAATTCACAAATCAACGCTCATCTAAGGTCGTTAGATTCTGATTGGCAATTAGCATGTCACATATATTGGCAATTCAAAACAGCATAGCTGGTTCTTGACCACATAATAATGAAGAGTTTTTCCCTATTCATTTATTGTACATGTTATTATATCAGGGGTCTACAACATGTCATGCGTCAGGAAACCTTTAAATTCTGTTATCAAGGTTTTTTACCATAAGGAAATGACTACGATTAGCAAAACAATGGAAATCAAGGCTCCCCTGAGCGAGGTATTTACCTATTTCGCAAGACCTGAACACATGGCTGATCAATTCCCTGAAAATATGGGTTTGAACATTATCCCTTTGGAAGTCAAGAACGGGTTTGGGGTAGGAACTATATTCAGGATAAGCGGAGATTTCGATGGCAAGAAGCTAGAATGGGATTGTGAAACCATAGATTATGTGCCTCACCGCAGAATCGTCGCTAAGATGATTGATGGGCCTTTCAAGAGATGGGAGATAGTAGTCGAATTTGAGGAAGTCAATAGTAATAGTACTAAGATTGGTATGCGTGTTGATTATGATATGCCTTTGGGACCACTCGGAAGTTTAATGGACAAAGTCAAATTAAAGAAAACGGCCGAAAGAGGAATGGAAAATGGCCTGTATCGGGTGAAGGCGTTGTTAGAAGGAACAGGATCCATACCAGTCTATATTACCCTTGATGCCTATAGACGCGTATTGAAAGAGAAGGAGAGGCTTCACTGCTCAGTTTCTGACGCTATAGTCACTTTATTAAAGGAGCGCGATCAGAACCAAATAGCAACCAATGTTCCAGCATAATCGTTAATTCAGACTATTATCATTTTTTTGTCGAACCTCAAGTGGATTGAAAATCTGCATGATTGAATTTTGGCTATCGACGTCAAGAATAATATCGCAAGCAAAATTAATGCTTCTATATTAGATTTAAATATCTGCATAACTTGAAGTTCCACCTGAGGGTTCGTAGCTCAGCCAGGTAGAGCGTCTGGCTCTTAACCAGTCAATAAGGAATGGGTTAAAATGTCGTGGGTCCGAATCCCACCGAACCCGCCTTACTAGTGTGTCGTTTTATAGGACTACAACTTTATTTTCCATAGAATGGCCTTTCAGACGGCTTCTGATTCACCGGCGCTCTTAGCAATTTCCTCCTATTCAAGGCTTTCAGTGTCTTTTGCCAATATGCATTTTTGATTGAATGGTTTAGCCACTCTACAGAATCCTAAAAAGGTTTAAGTCGTCAGCTTCAACCATCCATTTACCTAGTTTAAGAGCTAGCCCTGGAGAATAACGAAATCTCTCACCAGCATTAAAATCGAATTTAACTTCAATTTTATGATTGACTATTCTACTTATATCTCGACTGATTTCAAACCTTACTCAAAATATGAAATCACGCCTAAGTGACGGTACTATCTAGGTATATTCGCTATAGTAGAGGAAAACGGAATCCCTCTGACTTATAACTAATAGAAGGCCCGCACATGTGGTCATTCTGTTCTGAAGTATTATAAGTGATGTCTTCTAGTCCTAGCCCTAATACTAACGTCGATTCTCTGAATGCACTGCTGGTGTACTGCGAATCTGTCTGCTTTAATATGGGTTTGTCGTTGTCGTTATGGTTGTGGTCGTGGTCGTAGTTGTCGTTGTTGTTGCTGTTGCTACTACTGCCGCTATCGTTGTCAGGTACCCATCGTTTTTTCATACATATTCTAGGTATACGTGCATATTACCCTGCACAAATAATTTTGGATTTTCTTTTTTGAAGGAACTGGAAATTAATTATTACAATGTTTGGACGCGCAAAATGAGCGTAATCGGACATCTGACGTATTCGACGGATTATTCGACGTATTTGACGAAAGCATTAAATATCTACTCCCGCATGGTAATTACAGATGCCTGCAAGATTACCTGAATCATCAACTGATTCAGTTGTGCAAAAATGGCTAGAAGGTACTTCTAGAGACAAAATCGCTGAGCAATGTGGTATAAGCGCAGGAGCGGTTAGCGGGATTATACTAAATTGGAAGAAGTGCATTGGAATAGATCGTGCAAATCAATCACGAGATCTCGCTCTTGGATTGAAGAAGATGAATCTTTCCATATCAGAATGCGCCGATGGTGCTAGAATCTATCGAATCCTGACCGAACTAGGAGTCGAAGAATACGATATCGAACGCTTCTTGACAACAATTTACAAAAAGAGCAATGCAATCGGATTCGGCCCGCAAAAAATTGCAGCAATCTTGAATGATCTGTTCTCCTTTGCTCAAAGCGGACAGGGATCGGGTAAAATACAGGCAGCAAAATCTGAAGATGGGGCAACGATCCCTGACATAACCCTATTGTCTCAGATTCCCGCATACATCGCACGCAAGAAGGCAGAAAAAAATCAATTTGAGCATGAGATTGCACAATTAAGAAGTGCCAGAGATACTCTACTCGACGAAAAATCCAAGCTAGAAGAATCGAATGAGAATCAGCTGCAGAAAAACGATTTGACTAAAAATAATTTGGAATGGTATGTAAGAGCAAGAGAGGAACTGGAAAGGGAAGGAATTCCGGTAGAGGACGTAATAAGTCTTAGGGATGCCGTGAAATGGGTCCAAGAAAAAGGAAAAGACCTACCTGAAATCATTAAGACCTTTGCAAATTATCGAGCCCTACAAGTTGAGAAAAGATCTCTTGAAAGTCTGCTTTCGAGCCTCAGAGAACAAGCCAGCTCAATGCAAACGTTCAACGCTAATCTTGAGAACATGCTAGAGACAAACAGCTTAACCATTTCCATAGTTGAAGAATTGGCAATGCTCGGATTCGACTATAAACAGTTAAAGAGGCTCAACGCCCTTCTGCTGCAGATAAGCAAAGCACACGGGTTGACTACAAGCCACGGATTAGCCGTGGAAAAATTCTTCACAGAGATCGAGGAAGATTACGACGATGTGCAAGGATTCAGATCCACGATTGAGAAATTAAGGAAGGATTCAAGAGAGCTTGCTTTGCGGCTCAGAACGGAACGAAGCATTTTTGAAGCTCTTCCACACCTCAATGACGCATTAGGATCGTTGCTGAGGAGAGGTGTGTACGAAGATCAAATCGTCAAAATCTCTGAATTATTGGAGAGCTGTCCTAATTTCATTGAATTATATGTGAAACCAAGTGACAGGAGCATTAATCCAGAAGTACCATTTGCAACGGCTTCAACCGCCTCGTTAACCGGTACAACCGCATCAACTTCACCATCAACAGTCAGAATGGCTACTAAGAACATACAGGATGGAGCTCCTAGTTATGTAGATAATGCTCAGTTGAATAGTTTTACTAGAGCCGAATATATCCGATCGGAAACGGGTACTGTTCAAAAAGAAATTGACAAAAAAAATTCAGGCGAAGCAGGTTTGATGACCAGTTCTCAACATATAGTATCAAAAATGAGAGGCATTCGCCGAGAGAGTAGGCGAATGCCTGGCAATGAGTCCTTGGCAAGGCTCAGCTCTGCAGTAGTAAGTTATGATGAACTGGCGATCTTTGGAGTCACATCAAGTGGACATAGTGCCGGTCATCCACCATCTTCGGTGACTGACATTAATTCCAGTACTAGCTGGATCGGGCAACAATCTGGCGGCTGGCTCCAATTGGACCTAGGTTCAAGAAAGAATATTCATCGTATTAATATTGCTTGGAGTCCTCACAGTTTGGGGCGAATTAATTTTGCCCTCTCCGTATCAGAAGATGGTATCTCTTTTAATGAAAAAAAGGTTGGGTCAAGCGAAAATGCATATCCGACTTGCGAGATGTACCATCTACCGCAGAACACATACGGACGCTACATTAGAATAACCATTCAGGAGACGACCGGAGACGATCGATTCGGAATTTCAGGGATTGTCCTTTATGGTCCACATTCACAACAAACCTAATACCGCTTACAGTTTATTGGATCGAATTCCATTTAACGTGGATTGCGTATTTGTAACGAAGACACTATTTTACACCTGAGGCATACGGACTAGTTCAATTTAGGTATCACTATTTGCGTCAGTCAATATTGGGATGAGAGTTTTGCAAAATCGTATTGTGGATTCCAATTTTAGAGATATCTACCATCACTTCGATTATGTTAGGATGTGAATATCCTAGTGGCGTCCCAGTCATCTTAGACGAAGTACAGTCAGGAATGGGTCGAACCGGTAATATTCTCCTGGTGGCAAGTCATAAGATAGATCCATCAAGCCGTTAATTTAGACATAATACATAGACCTTTTAAGAAACTGGAACAATGAATAAATGAATGAAGGAAGGCCAGTAAGTAAGATGATCATATATGTCTCTGGTTGCAGATTATCATCTAAGTAATTTCTTCTATGTTGTCTAATATTACTTCTCCTGGAGCCCCTGTGACCTTGAATATCTTGTCTAAATTGCCTTCATACCCTTCTTCTTTTAATTTCTCTCGTATTGGATATGGATATCGGCAGGCATTATTCCCATACAATTTTTCTAACTTGATTAGAAGATCTGTTAACACAATATCTATTATGAATTCGTTCACACTTCCGTGATTGTACCTTACTGCCATATCCCGTAACCATGACATTTGATACTTCTTGAACTGTAGGCCGTTGACAGTTACCAATTCTGGCTCTCTTATGGATTTAGTCTCCCCCCAATGCATTTTTGTGCATAAGTTCTCATGGTAAGCTAAATAGTTTCCTATTGCATTTCATGAAATTAACGAATATTAGAACAAGTTCTCCCCCATTACTATCTGCACAGCTGTCTGTTGTTGCGTTTTCCTTACTTTTGTGTTACAAGAATTTTAATCCCTTTGAGATCAATCGTTTGTTTAGCCACCAGTATGCCTTTGTGATAGCTGACTTTGACAGCGGGGAAATGGAACACATTTAATCATTTCGCTGATAAATCAAACTCTAATTTTCTGTCATCAGCCTGCCCAGGTGCAATGGGTATCCAACTAACACAACCCATTGGGTGTATCCAAAGACTTCACTAGAGATCTGAATACAGAAGAATTTTTGTACAAATCTCAACTAAGCAACGTTGATTGCGTCCATTTTTAACTGCCTAGGTCAATAATTATA
The DNA here is from genome assembly GCA_050748485.1 of Nitrososphaeraceae archaeon. GTDB lineage: Archaea > Thermoproteota > Nitrososphaeria > Nitrososphaerales > Nitrososphaeraceae > TH5896. The sequence goes on from JBOGPP010000002.1 coordinate 91,691, forward strand.
CGAGTCTAGACATTAGCAGCAAAAAAATGACTCTCCTTATTAGAATAGCAAGCCCCCTTTCCTTCCTTCACATATACACTTAATTCGTTGGGTTCAACTTCTGCCTAAAATCATTTGCAAGAAAGCGATTTGTTCTAGGCTGTTCTAGTGAAAGTTCTTAAGAGCACCCACAGACTTAATTAGGGACATGCCAAAAGGCCTGTGGCCTTGGTGAAACAAATTCAATGGCAACCCGAGGTCTAGACGCCACTCAAATATAGAAAAGAAAGCTGAGGAAAGCTTGGCTTACTTTTTGCCTAATCTCTAAGAAACAGTCGTGGCGGCTCACTCGACTCGATGATATCAATTCGTACATATCTGGAAAAGTATCAATTGCATTACAAAGTCGAATTAGTTGAATATGGTTAATGTGCAGATCAAGTCCCTACGGCATTGGTTTGCTTGAATACTTGGCCAATTACTCGAATTATTCATCAGATTTTATTCCTCCCAGTTGCTCTAAGCAATTATCGTGATCTTGAATTCACCTCTCGTAAAGCCTGATCCCGATGCATTGATTCGTATGATATTGTAATTATCGTCAATCTGTATTCCATTACAATAACTAATTATCAAGGATAATTTTCTTGTTCATTTTAAAGTAATATTATTAATTACTGTTCATATAGTCTATCATCGGATTCATTGTTGACAAGTGACAGCATTTCCATCTGTAAATCAGGGCGAAGACCTTCGGCTTAAAACGCAAGTAACTGGACTTTACGACCCGAACCCACTCAAGGATAGCTGCTATCATCAATGCACAAGGTGTGCAGTACTATTTAGCTGTGACAATGAACAAATTCGTTTTGAGACAAGTCTAAGGAAAGTATGTGGAAACCCGTTTTATTACAGTAAGTGTAAGACTTGCAAGAGGAATTAACACCCACAAATAAATTAAAAATGGGCGCCAGAGGGCATTAAAGGTATTGACCGATCAGTACGACAAGAAATGTTTTTGTAATCTTTGTAATAATGTTGTTTTATCATATTGGCTAGGTTCCTCATCTCGCTCAAGTCGTTAAAATCATTCCTGTTGTTAACCTTTAATCCTAAAGAACGCAGCTCATTCAACCACCATTCATTTTTTTCATGTAATTCGTGCACGATAGCCATTGGGCCTCTTCACCTTAGTGAAAGGTGATTGCATTTAATAAACATGAGAGTACGAATTAGATTGACACAGACATAAATTCAATACTTGGTATTACGCCAAATAATCCCTACGTGCCACGAATTGAACGAGCTGTAGATTTAGAAAATAGTGTCAGACCTTATTTCAAGTTTTACTAATAGCTGCGGAGCGAATTATCCGATCTATTGAGTCCTAATAATTCAGATAAAGGTCAGCTTTGGGATTTGATGGAACCATTTGGGTTCGATCAATCAATCATTCTTTTCTCTATCGTCGAATCTCTTCACGACAATTGTTTGACTCTGTTCTTTGAGAAACTGACCCAAATAATATGTTCCGCCAGTTCCCTTTCCCGTCGTTCCCGAAGATTTCCAACCACCAAATGGCTGACACCCCACCATTGCCCCAGTTGTGGCACCCAGGGTTCTGTTTACATATACCACACCTGCTTGAACATCCTGGAGGAAGATCTTGATCTCTTTTTCGCTATCGCTATAAATACCTGCAGTCAATCCGTATTCAGAGTTATTACACTGTTCCAATGCCTCATCAAATTTACTATATTCTGCTATACATAAAATCGGAACAAATAGCTCCTCTTCCAGTAGGCGATTGCCTATTGTCAAACCTTCGACGATCATAGGTTCAACGTAAAAGCCGTACTTTAAATCACCATCTCTCCTTATTTTTCCTCCCACCAAAACCCTTCCGCAACGAGAAGCTAGTTTAGAGAATTTTTGATATTTAAGATAGGCAGCGGAATTGATAAGGGGCCCCATGAAGGTATTAATATTGATTGGATTTCCAACAGACAATTCATTTGTTCTCTGGATCAATCGTTCGGTAAAATCTTTCTTGATACTTTTCTGAACGTATACGCGTGAAGAAGCGCTACACTTCTGACCTGAGTATCCAAATGCTCCTCGTATGATGCCTTCTACTGCGCCATCCAAGTCTGCATTCTCCGTGACTATTACTGGATTCTTCCCACCCAATTCCGCAATTATGATCCGTGACTTCATCTTGTGAGATTCGGCTAATATCCTGTCACCGACGACCTTAGAGCCCGTAAAAGCAATTCCGGACACCATCCTGTTCTGCACAATTGCCTCCCCGATTGTGTTACCTCTACCAGTTATGAAGTTCAGGACTCCTGCAGGCAATCCTGCTTGCAACATGATCTCCGCAAATAGATAACCAACTATTGGAGCGTCGCTGGCTGGTTTTAAGACCACTGTATTCCCTGTAAGTAGAGCTCCAGTACACATTCCTATCGTAAGGGCAGCAGGAAAATTAAAAGGGGAAATTACTCCCCAGACGCCATAAGGTTTCATCACACTCATACTTCTTTCGTCGGGATGGGCACTTCTTGTATCAACAATATAGCCCCTGTTCGCTTCCATTACAATAGTGTAATATCTCATAAAGTCAATTGCCTCGTCGACATCAGATACTGCTTCAAATCGGTTCTTTCCACTTTCAAATGTTATCCAAGCTGATAGTTCAAATTTTTTGGCTACAATTATTTCTACAGCAGAAGCAAAAATCTTTATGCGCTTCTGGTAGTCTGCTTTTCTCCAATACTCAAATGCCTTGAAGGCAGATGATATTGCTCTATTTACATGTTTCAAATTCCCCTTTGGGAAGTATCCTAGGACTATTCGAGTGTCTAAGGGGGAAGTATGTTCAAATGACCTTACTGAGCTGACATGCTTGCCATCAATTAATAGCGTATATTTTCTACCGAACTGGGATTTAATCTCTTTAATCGCATCATCATATTTCTTATGAAAGATTGACTCTCTATTTGACCTCCATAGCTTCCTGAAAGTATTTTCATTCTCGAATCTCATCAAGTTAATTCTGAATGACGAGGGTTAAAAATCATGGAGTATGGTCGCAATGTCAGATCCTGGACATCGTTGACCCAGATAACTACAAAACTACTGCACTTGCAGCCTCAGGCCAGTATGATTATGACGCAGCGTTACGACGAATCATGTGAACCCATTTGTGCCATGGATATGCTTACGAGGTTCAAAATTGACTAGCAATTTCTTTCGTTAGGTAAAGACCCAATCCTTATTCCTCAAATTAATTCATTTCATCTCTGATGCATTATTGTTTACGAATTTTATGTGCGTTGCAAACAGAATTTCTGCGTCAAATGGTAATCCCCAAGAAAATAGAGGAACCCTAATAAACTACGTTCCACCAGTCAGATAATTCAACTAACGCTAAATAATTCGTGGAGCAAATATGGATGAATAATGGCATTGCAAAACTAGTTGGTATACAACAAAATCATTCTTTTAGGTACTTCCAATAATAGAAGAGGTTTAGGGATCCAAACCGATAGTAAGAACAGGTATTCACCTACAAGGGACAATTTGAATTTTTTTATTCATCGCCATTACTGATACTAGTTTAACTAGTGCCTGTTTATCGTGCCAATCTAAAATGGCCCGCTTCCTCGTTGTCCTTACTACAGCCTAGCTGGACATAGTTTTCATTCCCTCGAAGCTCAACTGGGTGAGTGTTAAATTCATTCTTAAAAAAAATTCTCAAATGTAAATATCAAGGCCAGCACAGAGGTTTTGCATGCTCTGAAAAGGTGGTTATCTAGAAATAAGAGGGAAGTAGGGTATTCCCAGAAACCTCAGAAGACTACATTCTCTTTAGTTAGGCCCGATGTATTCGTACAGGTAGTCAATAAATCGTTATGACTAAAATCTTATCAGTATTATTGTGGTTTCTGTCATGGTGCGTGAGGAGGATTCAAGGAAGATGTATTTGGAGAGCCCCTCCCATCAAATACTTATCACAATTACCATAGCAAGCTACAAAACTGCACGCCAGTTGGTTAACTAAATGATAAAGGGACGTACCATTTATTCAAAATGTCAAATTCCCAATAAATTTAGGTACTGCTAAACAACGATAATTCCTAACGTACTTTTTGGACCTTACAATTTTTCTTTTTATCGTCACTGCCACATGCATTGGAAAAATGTATAACCTAGGACTCCGTAGACCCTTAGGAATGAATGAAGCGGTTTTTGCATAAGATGTCAGGTATTGGGGTGGTAGATTAAAGCTGGTTAACGGGTATCCAATGTTGCCAGTACTCTCATTGACCGGAACTACTATTGCCGACAAATTCAACCAATTTGAACTTGTGAGGTTAAGAGTATGATCTACCAGAGTCCATTTTTTTCTTAGCAACATGCAGCAATGTAGATGAGTTCATTCGAGCTTATTTCAGAACTGATAGTCCTGGGAACTTGATGAGCTATACTCACCTTCCATCGGATAAAGAATATTTAAATCCTCAATGCACAGTATTATGTAGGCAGGGGTATCTTGCAATGTTGCAGCAATTAACCAATTTGATCATGGTGGTTGGAATTGAATGGATAATTATTATCGCCGTAATCGTAATCCTATTTTTCGGAGTGAAGAAGATACCACAATTAGCTAGATCATTTGGAAAAGCTTCAGCAGAATTCCGAAAATCCAAAGTGGAAGCAGATCGAGAATTAGCGCTTTTGAAAGATCAAACAGACGTCTCTAATATAGATAGGGAAAAATTGGAAACGATAGCTGATACACTGGGGATTGATTACAGTAATAAGAATGATGATGAGCTCAGAAACGCAATTAACAAGGAAGTAACCAAAGAAAAGTAATGATGCGGTTGTATTTACGAAGTCGTTTAAAGCAAATTGGCGCTAATCGATAGAGATAACTAAGAAATCACGCACAGATCTAATATCCTTGGTTAGTCTAAAATCGTTTTACTCGCTCTAAATTAGCGAGGATGATCAGTTATACTTCTTTGGAAAAATCTCTCTTTCTCATCTGATTCTTCAAGTTTCCCCACCGCATGAGTCTTCGGATCCACTGATTTATCTAAAAGTGCAAAACTTACAGGCTTGGGGTTCGTACCGTGTCAGAATCCCAATTTGGTGTATATTTATCCTCTGATATTCTGTTACTCCTTCCCTGAATTTGTAACCCCATAGCATATCATATCGAAAATCCATCAGAACTAAGGATCCGGATTATCTCATATTATTTAGGAAAGTCCTTTACTAGATCTAGTTTGGCCAAAAAATATGTCTCTGAAATAGATACATAATAATCAAATCCTATTTAGTCCTACCATTCATCGTCGATCCATATGCTTGAGGTGAGTCAAGCCAAGTCAACTACATTTCGAGGCTCCAATTCTAATGGATATTCAATATTCTGTCGCGTGGGAATGTTCTACATACGGTTTTTCCATGCATGGAAATCTTAATTTTTGAGAAATATACTTTTTCCACAACAATAAATCAACTATAAATCCTATCTAGATACCAGCCGATCCTTTAAGAAATAAACATGTCCCACTAGGATTTTTTCTCTAGTTTTATTACTCGTTGAATCCTTGAATCTTTCATGTGTGCCAAGACATCCGCTGGGGCCGGTTCGATGTCTAACACAGTCTGATTCTAGCTAGGTCTTGGGCATGATCAGAGTACGAATATTCAATATTGTAACTTCTCAATCCCTCTATAAGACATTTAATAACTAGTCCTGTCTTTTTCTGGTTCTGCTATTAGGTAGATTGAGTATTGTAATGGCTAATGATGGGTTGACCATGAGTCAGAGGTTAACCACTATAGTCTTTTGTCAAATGATTACCGATGGAGGGAGAGAACAAAAGTGATCAAATGGACACAACAAATTTGAATGAAATCTATGAAATCCGTAGTATTTATTTTCCTTGCATTTCTCATTCCTCAAATCATAAATCACTTTTTCTTGTTCATTGTTCTACGTAATTATGTGAAGAACACAAATATTGAAGGCATACATCTGACGGGAGTGGGACTTAAACACAAACCATTTTAAAAAATCTAATACTATCCAGAGGATTAGCTGTACAGCCTTATTTCATACTCTTGATTGACATTTTCAGATGATGATTGCGTTTATCGGAGAATTGATCGGTCTTCAGATATTGTTTCTATCTAAGGAACAAATGATATTACATTCAACTTCCTGATTCCTAGAATGATCATAGGTATATTAGTTTAAAGTAATTGATTTTCCAGGCTCCTCTCTATGAATTTCGGCCCTTACATCATGTTATGATACTTGGTGTGTGGAAAACGAAATACGTTACAAGTAAGAAAGTGACAAAGTCTTTGTTGGCATCAAGCTTGTATGTCCATAACGGTTTCAGCGCACTGAGAAGAAGTTAAGGCATGATTATGACTATGGATCTGGATCTAGCAAGGAATAGCTTAAGAAGATAGAATCATCGGTCTTGCTGATATCCTTCCAAGAGTCTAAGTTTTATCTAATCCTGAAAATTATTAAAGCTTTAAAGTCAGAATTTGATATTGATGAAATGGTTAGACTGCTCCTAAAATCTTGTTGCCTTCCAAATACTGAATTCCTTTTCGACTTTTTTCTAAACCAACGTAACTATTCCCATACTTAACCCTCGAACGGTTACTATTTTTTTAACAATTCGCAATATTTCAGCTTCCTGCAGACATATCGAATCATATTCCATTCGAGTTAAGGCAAAGAATTATTGGAGAGCAACGTTTCTAAAGTGAGTATCGAGGAAAATATATATAAGTACCTAATGCTAGATCAAAATTAGATGCCGTCATCAACAAAAAAGAAAACAGCAGTTGGTTCAAAGAAAAAGAGCTCAACTGCAAAGGGAACAAAGGCAGCAAAGAAAGGTAAGAAATCCAAAAGCAAGTAACATGTGGTAGACAACTCTTTTTTTTGCTTCATGCAAAGAGTAGAGTATTTAATGGAATATGATACTCTTTTGCAATATTTTTTCTATTTGTCTAGCTAAGTACTTTTGCAGTAGCTATTAGACAACATTAGATTCTATCAACTGTCTGCCAGCTAACGAAATTACCCTGAGATCATAGCCAGCTAATTTGCTTTCGAATTAAATATGATTGGTTGTAGCGAGAAAACGGCTTGGATTGTGTCGAGTTTAGTCATCACAGTCAACCATAGATATGAAGTATAACTTGGCTCTGTTATCTAGCCTGAGGCCGAAGAACATGTCCCCTTTTTTGATTGGCCCACAGCCACTTGATGACCGTTAGCTAATACTTAACTCTGGTACAAAGAATAGTGAAGAAATAATTTTCAAACAAATCTTGGAACATAGTTTAGGAGTACACCTTCTCATTATCATATTCTTTACATGCAATCTATTATCAACTTGAATAACCACAACCAAAGGTTTCGTGGTGTTATTGACGGGTTAGTATGCACCACCACCGTTTAGAATTTCAATTTTGTGACAACATCTTGGAATCTATTAGCTTTATGAGACGAAGCTGGATAGAAAGAATCTTGCTCATTATAATTTTAGCCATACTTGTATCTGACTTTTCTTTTTTTGATTTGACAGTTGTAGAGTAAGACTATTTATCGACTCTGGTCCACTGTCTAAACAACACAACCGATCTGAAGCTAGTAAATTTTACTTTATCAAAAACCTCCAAGCGGTCTAAAGTTGAGGAAATGGAGATAAATTGTTCATTGTTCGTTTAAGGGACTTAAAGTTCTGTTAATGGTAACGCACATTCTGATTAGCTTTAGGTTAAGGAATTTACGGTTTCAACATATTCAATATCTTATACTCATTTTTTGATTCAAATAAGCACTTTAGGTGCTTTTGACGCAATATCAGGGTTCTTCGCAATGGTACCAACGACTCATAGGACCGGAATACGAACATATGGCTTGGTGAACCCAAACATCGTCCTATCCAATAGGGTATCTCTTCTGATTTGACCAATGTTCAATCGAGGATCCAATTCTCCAATGCAAATGCAACATTCGGTGGAGATTTGTTAAAGACACCTTGAAATCTATTGCTCACTAGGATAGGCTAAAGTTGATCGCGGAGGTCAAGTATTCAACGTTTATACCTTCAAGTAACCCATTGCCCCAAAGTTGGGACAAATAAGGCCATAATATCATAGCAAGATTATCTGTTTATTGAGGCTGATTGACAGAAACCGATTTTCAAGTAATCCTAAAATTTAGGTATCAATTCTGATCATATCATTATTGCCTAACGAACAAGTATTGATTGATGGATTTGCGACTGAGAAAGGTACTTCTCGATATGTGAGATATGCTGTCAATGAAAAAGGCAAACCTGAAAGCCATTTTCGCATTTTTGATGGCCTAAACCTATCAAGCCTTGGTATGGGAACCTATTTGGGAGATGCTACAGATTACGAAGATGAGGCGATCGAAAACGCGATCTATGAATCCATCAAATCTGGGGCAATGAATGTGATCGATACTGCGATCAACTATCGAGCCATGAAATCGGAGAAGTCCATTGGAAGGGCAATGTTGCGTCTTATTAGAGATCGCATTATTTCAAGAGAACAGATATTCATCTCTACTAAGAATGGTTACATCACAAATGACGGAGATTTTCCTGCTATAGGGATGATGGAATACATGCAGAAGATGTACATATCTCCTGGACTGATAAGTCAGAGCGATATAAGCGCTAGCTACAATGTATTAAATCCTACGTACATTGAGAGATGCATCGATAGGTCACTGTACAATATGAAGCTAAGTACCATTGATCTGGTGTATGTGCATAATTCCTTTGAAAGTTGGTATCAGGATGTCACCAAGGAGGAATATATTGAAATGCTTAGGAAGGTTTTTCAGGTTTATGAGAAGTATCGGTCGAAAAACAAAATACGTTACTACGGAATGGCGACCTGGACTTGCTTTAGGGTGCCTTATGGTAGTAGTGAATACTTATCACTTGAAGAGATTGTAAAGCTAGCTCAAAGTGTCAACGAAGGTAAATCAAATGATCATGGTTTTCGGTTTATCCAACTACCCTACAACCTAGCATACAGTGAAGCGTTGCTTCTAAAAAATCAAAACGTTGGTGACGAGAAGAATCTATCAATTTTAGAAGCTGCGTCAAAGTTAAATATCGGGGTTTTTACTAGCATTCCTCTTTTTCAAGGGAGGCTTCTTCACGCCAATATCCCTAGCTACAATTCAGAGTTAACCGATCCAGTTGCGAAGCTAGTTCAGGTGGTACGTTCAACTCCTTCGGTTATAGCACCCCTATTAGGTCAAAAAAAGCCAGAACATGTAGAGCAGAATCTGAAGATAGCTGATACGCCGCCGATGCAAGTTGAGGAGTTTAGGAGCGCAATTAAAGTTCTGTTAGGCAAGACATAGATGCGGATCAAAACAATCCGATATTATTGCGAAAAAAAAGGATGATGATTATCACAATTAGGTTTTAACATCTTCGACGCCAATCAGATTGCTTGCGTAAATGTACGTCTATTATCTCCTCCAAAAAGTTGAACGGCATTCCTTTATGTACTGTTGAGACCCAATTGGATTTCTTATTGCTGTCAGTACATGATCGTTGCCGATATAGTATCGATGCGCCTAGTATTTTTTACGACGAGAGTGGCGGTCAAAAAAGAGCCCCTTTTTCAAGTTCAGTGCAAACAGCTAGCGTACGTTATTTGCATCGCATACTGAACCTAAGAACGATTCTGAAGGTAAATGCCTGCTAATATCGATGGTAAGACCTGCATCACTTAGATATTAATCCCGGTTTCGTCAATTCAAGGAATAGTTCCTAGCAATCTGCCACGTAGCTTCAATCGAGCTAGTCAGGTCAAATAGTTCCAATGAAATTTGGTTGAACATTCTATACGTCAACGACGGTTATTTAATAAAATTATGATGTTCATGGAAAATGCACGTGTTTAGACGCATTCATTTGATAGACAAATGTGTCCAAAAAGTGTCCGTTGACTCTGCTTTAATGCATTGTATTTAATGACAACATACGATCTTATAATAGTGATTTGAACTTGCAACCTTCAAACCCTGAATGATTATGGTGGCAGATATTCCAAATAGAGCGGCAGATGAAAGTTCGATCTATTCGTAAAGATTGTTCCGTGTCTTTATATCCTTATAATGTTAGAACATCACTCTTTCTTAGTAAAGCTCTTTCTGTTAATACGTATAATGCACATGATTTTGCGCAACTAAATAATTATTTTTTGATACTTCTACTGATCGAAAGACAGACATACGTGTAGAAGCAGTTCGCATAAATTCGTAATATTTCGCCAAGAAAATTAACTGAAAAATTAGAGGTAAGGAGGCTCAAACATTAGGAAATGAGACCCATTAGCATCTGAGAAGTCGAAATTCAAACTATCGTACTGTTTTGCAGCGAATATTACATTATTGTTGATTCTTCCAGCGAGTATTGGAATTATCCCAGCATCTTCTGCAAAGCTGGCCATCAATCTTCCACTTAGGTTTGGGGTTGTACCGAACGAAAGACATCTTATTACCACATACTGCACAATAGTTGATTCTCTTTTCGTATTCTTTGCTCTTCAAGGAATAACATCGCTTGCAAAGGATTAGGTTTGTGTCCAGGTTCCATTGCCATTTTGGTCTAAAATGTTCAGAGTCAGAGTCAATGTCAGTATTGCATCCTCCACACTTTGGAGATGTCACTTTCTCATCTTCTATCATGTCATGCCGTTTTTTATCTCCACTGGTTTCGCTGTGCCCTGAATATTCCATGGATTTCATGACGTGACAATCTCCGCAGAGCATACCGTGAATATTCCATTCGTTCCTTGGTCTGTATCTAAATTTTATTATCTCCCTATTACAAACCGCACAATTCTCCTTAATTTTGTTCCGTGTCAGCAGGGGGAACCACATCAGTTATTGTCTAGATCTTTCCAGTATCTAACTCTTATTAATTAGATTCACTCGAACCGATGAATATTATTCGGTCGAAGTCAGATTTGATCTGTTCAAGGCCGGAATTGTAGAGCTCAAAATTTTTAAAGCTTCATTGCTTATTGGCTGCTGGCTAGTTAATTTCTTGAGATTTGCAATTGAAACTGTAAAACTCTTTTAGACGGTCCGAATAAGATTCAAAATTTTACTTGTTAGTATAGATATGTTTGTGTGAAGTGGTTTAGATTTCGCTTTTAATCTTGTACATCAACCTGATTCTGTAACAATATTTTGTCCTTAGATGAAAATTGAGTGGGTACTGTTCGAACTTGAACAAATAGTAGTGATAAAAAACGACAATCCACTTAACAGTTAATGCTTGTGTTCATGTGACGCACCTCTGCCCGTAAGCGTTCCAGTGTAGTCTCCGGTCACTTCCAACACATTTTCATCATTACTTATCTCTTTCAGTTTTTCCAAACTTAATCTTTGATTGGTCACATAATGAGTGCCTTTATCGTAGATGGATGGAACCATCCCCGTGCTCTGGTAAATCTTATCTTTCATTAAATCGGAATCCGTCCCATCTTTTGTAAATATTTCTACCATGTAGAACGGTGTATGTTCTGATTTTTCTTGCTCGCGAACTAGCAAATCATGGATAAGAAGTGGGTCTACCTTGGGCAAATACGTTTCATATAACGTTTGCAACCCGCGAAAAACGGATCTTATCTCTCTCAATTCATATGATGACAAATTCTCAATATGATAATAGATTAACTTATTCTTATAATTTCTCAATTGTTGCCATTTAATTCCAAAATTAGAAAAACGAAATTACTACTTGCATCCTACCCAAATCAGTCAACCCCAAATTGATAAGACCGTTACATGCTTGATTTTCGAGTCTAAATATACCTTGCCTGTAGCCTTCGACCCATCTGAACACGAGAAGAGAGTGGCGCTGATATAGGTTGATGAATTGTCACCTTCCATTTTTGTATGGTCTTATGCAATAATTATACTGAGGAAATATAAGATGATATTAATTTCTCATTTATGCGACCGTCTGACAAATCTCATAAGCAAACCGATGGAACACAAACAGATCCCTACCACAACGATTGCAGATCCATTTGTGGTCCATTCGACATTACTATACATAAATGAAGAAGGAGGACCCAAAAGGCTTCTGCTTTGAGCAACAAAGACAAGGCCAAATCCAATGATGATACCACCTATGACTAAAAACGAGATCGCTAAATTTTTGGATTTCGATACCACTGAATTTATGCAACCATCATCTTTAGTAACATATATTTCTTCTAATACTCTGCCGAATTGGTGCATAACTATTCAA
>JBOGPP010000003.1:0-10479 GCA_050748485.1 Nitrososphaeraceae archaeon
TTTCATTCTTTTATTCCGACGAAACAGCGTTTTACAGTAATAAAGAGCAAGACAATTTAATTGATGTTTCTCAGAGATATATTCTGAAATCCAATCCATGGATAGTTTTTGTTTCTACTCCTAATAAGGACGGCGATATAATGCACAAGATCTCTTTAGAGAAAGATTCGTTGTGGACAAAGTTATATTTTGATTATCGTGTGGCAGTCAACCACATGTGGACACCACAAGAAGTAGAACATATGAAACTCAGTCCATCGTTCCCAAAGGAATAAGACCTAAAGTTTGGTTACGGAACTTCCACCATATTTAATGCTTAGCAATATACTTCTCTATTCTGATCAGCATTAATAGCGAATATGAACATTTTTAGATTACCTGTGTACAGCATGTAATTACGTTTGTAGACTGGTCAGTCCACAGGTTCAGGCTCCTGTTCCTGCTTCCTGTTCCTTGACCTATTCTAATTGACCAAGTTCACAAAGAGTAGGACGGTCTCGTATAGTATGGTCGTTCCTACATTTTTAACCTCCCGGGTGAACTTTTAAGTACAATATTTTCGTAGGTGTACATTACGTCGAGGACTCTAAGCATAGACGGCAGGGTATTTCCGCAGCCTAAATCCTAGCCACTCTACCTTATTTGTTACTAATCTGAAGCTAATAAAGTCCTGCGCGTGACAAGCAAAAGTCATTACTGATATGATAGATGTGGGTACTCTCATTCATTGGTCCTATAGATATTAATATATTACGAGATATGTATGTTCTTCTGTATCATAGCCGCCAGATTTAATGTCTACTCGACATTTAGTACATTTTGCCATTCTATATATGAATTAAGAATCGCAATATCAATCTTTTTGTGTCCCTTGAGGTTTCTCTAACATGCCAATTCATTTTCAGTGCAGTTCAGAGCTGTCAGAATCCTAGCTATTCGTCAGATATGTTTAGCGTTCTATTCGGTTGTATTTTTCCGCTAACTTTTCAATCATAGCTAACACATCAGCGGATGGTTTCGAGATATCTTCTCCTAAATTCCGATATCTCCCATTATGATAAATCAATGGTTTTATATTCTCGTCTGCAGATATTTCCACAACTTCTCCTACAAACATTATATGATCTCCTAATTCTTCATGTTTCATCAACTTACACTCAGCATTCATAGCTGCATCCTTAACCATCAATCCATTGATACTCTTTGCAGTATAGAAATTAGTAAGCCCTGCCTCTTTGAGTAATGATATTTTATCTATTTTTCCACCACTGTACCTCCCAGCCACACTACATACGACATTCTGATCTGCTGCTGCTAAGTTAACACCAAATTCTTTTGAAGATTGAATATTCTCTGCAGTAGCATCATGTCCTCTTACATTAATTGCAATAAGACTTGGGGAATAGGATATGTGATGGGTCCATTCTGCAGCCATAATGTCTAATCCAGCAGGACCATTTGAAGTTATCAAACCTACATTGGTTATAAACTGTCTAGTACGTCTATCATTCCATGCAAGATGCATATAGAATAGGAAATGATAATAACTAATATATCAGCTTCTCGCCATCGAGTGAATACTGTTTTATTTCAGTATCAGGGCAGACTTCGATTGAACCTGAAGAAGAGTACTAACTCTAGACTATGGATATCTATAGTAGTCCAACAAGATCGCAGAACGATACACCCTCCCTCTGCCGTCGTATTTCACTGATTATATCGCAAACTGGCTCTAGACCCGAGAATCGTCGCTATGGATTTAAGTCCAAAAATCAACAGAGATTAGCAGACAGACTCCGTCCCAGAAGATCCAAAATCATGAATTCGAGGTGTCCCAGTGGCTCAGCGGCCACGAATTGAACTGTTGCCGAGTCATTGGTTGTCTGCAAGCTTACTATCAATGTATTATTTTAGCGTATTGCGAAATATCCCGAATTTACAATCTATGAAGCTCGCGTATTGTGGATTGAAGCACTATTTATCCATCGATGTGTGCATCATCGGCTCAGAAGCCTTAGGATACTTGTTCGAAGATAGAAGATGAATCAACAAAGTACCAGTCTATTTTGGAACCAGTAAATCGATCAGACGTTGAGTATTTACGAAAACCATCGATTCATTGGGATTTGACTAATATCTCTAGTTCAGTCCTATAAGATTCAGTCATAATTATCTCTACTAGATTTATAGCCTTTGACCTCCTTCAAAACGTCTTCCAGATACACTTTCATTGCCTCATTTGAATATTCCAGTTCCCTGGCCATCCTCTCTGACTCGATTAATTCGTCTGTTTTTCTTTGAACTTCCTTGTTGAGTGTGGTGTTCCATTTTACTAACATTATTATCAGAACCAGAATTGCAGCATAGGCACCGCCCAATAGCGTAAGCGTCTTCACTCTTTCCGAGAAAAGTACCTCCTCAAGATTCGAATATACAGAAGACGCAGGAGTTACAGTCTGTATGAAAAGCGTTGGTTCTCCTTTAACAAGGACAGGTGATTGAACCAAAAGACTTTCTCCACTTCCGTAATCTAAAGTGTCATAGCCGGCAGATCCCTTTAAAAGCCTGCCAGTAAAATTATTCAAGGTTTCGTCATAATTGGTATATGACTGAACGACGTCACTGAAAAAATTCTGTCCTTCAAGGCTTTTCTTTTCTCCGTGTTCTAGCACAGTTCCGTTCTTGTCTAATACCACCATTGACTGATAACCAAGATCTCGAAATTGCGCAAAAAAAGGACCAGTAGGTATCGATGTCCCTATTAGGCCTAAGTACTCATTTGTAATTCTATCGATAACCGGTATAGTGATGATGATCCTGTAAATACCCTGATTTTCATACCCACTTGTAAAGACAGGCTCAAGAGTTGTCCTGGTCCCTTGTACCCAATCTCTTTGAGACAAGTCGTCACCTAACAGGGTCTGGTATCCTGTTGGAGCAAGGCTAAAGAGTACAATATTGTTTCTGTCAACCAAGAATAATCTGTGAATATTAGTTAATGTACTAAATTGGCGGTACTTCTCTTCTAACAAATCTTTTGCCTGCGGCGTTGCAAAATCGCCCTGCTGGAGATCAACAGAATCTGCCAATCCTTCCATCATAAATACTACAAGATTAAGGTCGGAACCGATATTCTTGGCTACAGTATACGTAGATTGTATCTGCCGTTGTTGTTGCTGCTCAAACAGATTAGACCTTAAATTTGTCTCTGTGAGACTGTTTATGTAAAAAAACAATCCGAGGGAAAGTCCAACTATAATTACAATCGATACAATCCCCAGTTCCTTTACCTTGCCAGAAAAAAGCTTCATGTTACGAAACTAGAAGTATATTATTCAATGATATTAATATCCATTAGGGCTTAAATCAGGGAAAAAGAAAAGAGAAGAAAAGAAAAATCTACCAACCTAGTATCTCCGCAGATTTAGTAGCTGCATCATCCAATGCCTGTTTGGGGTCTTCTTCACCACGATAAATCTTATCGATAGCTAACTGTATATTATCGGCGATCAGTGGATACTCTGGTATATTTGGCCTCTTATGACCTAAGGGGATCAACGATACCATCTCCTGGTAATACGGAACCGATTGGTTCATGCGAGCAGAAAAGGCACCTTCTCCGATTGGCAGCTGTGTGGGAAGATATCCATTCTGTTGTAGCATAGGTGTTAGTATTTCAGGGTCAACCATATATGTAAGAAATTCCCATGCCAGAGTCTTGTTGTTACTGGTGATCGGAATGCCAAGTTCCCACCCTCCCATCAAAGTGGATGTAATATTATTTTCGTGCGGTACAGGAAACATTGGCAAAAAGCCTATGTTCTGTTTAAAATCCGTCCGTTGCTCCTGCGGAAATTCTCCGGGCAGCCAAGATCCTTCTATCATTACTGCAAAACTTCTGTTAGCAAATTCCTGACCCCAATAATGTTCTTTTTGGGGGTTGATGCCTCCTTCTATCTGCTTCCTTAAGAATTCAGCTGCCATTACCCCTTCGGTATTATTGAATGCTGGAAACCAATAGGAACCGCGAGTTGGATGATTGCTTCTCATTTCGAGTATATCACCGCCAAGCATCCATACATAAGGATACCACAAGTCTGGAGAATGACCTGCGCCAACAAGATGCACGCCCTCTATTCCTTGAGGTCTCAAAATTTCGTTGAGCCGCTTTCCAGCTGTAATGTATCCATCCCAAGTCTTTAGGGACTCAGGATTGACATTGGCTACATCAAGAAGATCCTTCCAATACCAAATGCCCCTTACATCTGTCCAAGCCCAAATAGCGAAGACCCTATTGTTATATATTCCACCTCCCCAATTAGTTTCGTACCATTCAGATGACCTTCCCCAATCCCTTGTAAGATTTGTAAGATCAGTGAGGTATCCTTTCTCAGCGAACTCACCCACCCAAATCTGATCCATAGAAATTATGTCGATCAAGGTCTTATTGGAGATAGCATCAGAAATCCTATCTTTCATATCTTCGTAAGGTAACACCTCATACTGTACTTGTACATCAAGATTAGGATGTCTTTCTTCCAGTCTTCTTTCCGCCGCACTCATTATTCCTTCCCAGACAAAAACATTTGTCTCAGATAAAATTGCCGTAAGTACAGCCGGTCCTGTGTTCACGGATTCTTCTTGAGCCAACAAATAAGTGTAAAATGAGGAATACATCAAAATAAGTACTACTGCCAAAATTGCGGCGTACCCGACTTTGCCTGACGGTTTCATCATCATCATCATCCGATCATATTACGTGGCATAAAAGTCTAAGTTTCTGAAGGTGAGCGCACCGAAAATGAAGACAGCATTAAATGTATTACTGGAAGATGTTTTTCAAATTCATGCATGCATGGGTAAGTTTAAATTCTACCGTTTTTCGAAAGCAATATGAAGCTATCATTGGAATCTGAAGCTATCATTGGAATCTATAGCACAACTGCTGGACTATTAATTTATCAATCGTCCTCTTCGCTGCTTCTTCATGCTAAAACTGTCAACCAGATTATCCTTTTTATTTTCTGAGCAAAGCTCTGAGTGGTATCGCAAATGTTGAGAAAAAGTCGTAGTAAAAGATTCTTATTTTTAACAACAGTCTCACGATAATCTTAAAGTTATTTTCATGGTTTATGATTCTTGATTTGATCAGTTCCCTCAGTATAAGTAATTGTTATCACATCATCTTTTTCATAAGGGCACTCCGATATAGATCTTGGTATCCTGTCTGATGCCTCCACGATACACGATCCGTCACTTTGATCCTTAATAATTACGACGGCGCTATTGTCAACAATATCCGATTTGGGCTTAAAAATCGGAAAGCCGAATAGTGCCTGAAGAACAAAGAAAATTCCGACTATAGCAGCTGTAACAAGAAGAATTGCTTTCTTACCAGAGAGTTCTGAGCTCAATAACGACTTTCAATTGCATTCGTGTTACATATATCTTATAACCCTTGATCGAGTATCCCACTAAGGTAGTGTATAACTAGCACAAGGGAACACACACTTGAAAGGGACGAAAGTGAGCTAACCCAAATCAAACATTCAATCTGGGGCTATCGAGTAGGAAAGATAGTCGCAGATATGAAAAGTCTATGGTAACCATCGAAACCTGGTATCAGATTAAAAGTCTAGCAAATGCCACATACGTAAACCTATTCCGCTTATAATAAACATCAGATTCTTGTTTTGTTACTCGAGGGGTAGAAATATAGTGAACAATACAATTATGCCATGAATAAGCTACAATCATACGAACTGGCTCCGAATTTGACAGTATGCAGAATTCTCAATGGCATGTGGCAAGTTGCAGGCGGACATGGTCATATTGAACATGAAAGGGCAGTCGGAGACATGATCAGCTATCATGATTCAGGGTTTACGACTTGGGATCTGGCGGATATATATGGGCCAGCAGAAGACCTTATAGGGGAATTTAGGCTTAGGTTACAAGAATTAAGAGGCAAACAAGAGCTCGACAGAATTCAGGCATTAACAAAGTGGGTTCCACATCCAGGAAAAATTACGCGTTCTGCAGTTATCGAAAATATACAAAAATCACTCAACAGAATGAACGTTAGCTCGATTGATTTACTTCAATTCCACTGGTGGGATTATAATAACCCGTATTATATGGACGCTCTCAAATACCTAACTGAGCTCAGGGATACAGGAATGGTCAAGAATATAGGCCTTACAAATTTTGATACTGAACACGTGCAGATCATGATGGATTCTGACCTACCAATTGTGTCGAATCAGATTCAATATTCAATTATTGATCGAAGGCCAGAAGTAAAGATGATACCGTTCTGCCAGAAACATCACATCAGCCTTCTTGCGTATGGAAGCCTCTGTGGCGGATTAATGTCAGATCGTTACTTCGGAAGAAAGAAACCCTCTGCTGCTGAATTAGATACACTAAGTTTACGAAAATACTACCAAATGATAGAAGCATGGGGTGGATGGAATTTTTTTCAAGAACTGCTCTCGAATTTGAAGACAATTGCACAAAAGCATAATGTAAGTATTTCAAATGTTGCAACACGCTACATACTTGATAAGGCAAGAATAGCAGGAGTTATTATCGGCACTAGACTCGGAATAGTAGAACACAGAGTCAATAATACTCAGGTATTCAACTTCAGGTTGGATAAGTCAGATCTTGATACGATAGATGCAGTATGTACAAAGTCAAATAACCTGTTTGAGGTAATCGGAGACTGTGGCGACGAGTATAGATGATTTTGGCATTTATTGCTCAAAGACTTATCAGTAAAAAGATTGAATGCCGAGAGTCGCAAATAAAAATTATACTATTGGAGACTGGCAAGAGTAATTCGACTAATGAGCAACAACGAATCTCAGAAAAAAAATACTAAGAGTATGAATAAGAATAGATGTTCAGGGGCACTCATCTTGCCATTTACAAAATAGTATGTAAGAGTGGATGAATGATAATTGTAATTGAAAGGCAGATCTAACGGATTCTGATTGTTCAGGTCCCAAAAAAGAACCACTGGCTATAGATTTGCCAGCTACAATTTCTATGACTTAGTAGAATACAAAGAGTAATCACGCATATGTATTATGTATATACCCAAGAACCCTATAATGCCTCCTAATATAGCTAGAAATATGTTATTGGGCAGATTGCTGGGAATTCCTGCCTCTACCAACAGGAGCTGCGCTACGAGAGTAATTAGGATGCTAGAAGAGCCTATGGTAGCTGTAAGAGATGCCCCTATCCTACTTAAGCCTGTGGAATATGATAGAGATCCTACAAATGGTAGCAATGAAAATACTATCAAGATTACAACAATGAGTATTGATTGTTGGCTATTTTCGGTACTATAAGTTAGTATAGATGTTCCACTTGTTGAAGGGTGTTGCATCTCATCCAACAATAATCCTAAGATTAAAAATCCAACCAGAATGAACCCAGAAATCAGCATGGAAGAGGATGCCACTTCTATTGATGAATGCCTTGATACAAGTTTTGTTAGAAAGAGAACACCTAATGCAAATCCAAACGCAGAAAGTATGGCTTCCATATCTCCAATGGTGATATTGAATGTCTCGGGTAATGTCGATACATTTGGTAATCCGTTCCAGCCTATATTTTCTTTATCCTCACTAATGCTAGAGTCACTCATAATGGCCAAAACGAATCCAAATAACGCCAAGGCTATGCCAATGATGTGAATACTTTTCAATATTTCTCTCAAGAAAATTCTTGCTAGGAGAACTATAATTACAATTTCAAGTGGTCCTGCAATGAGGAGCTCTTTTGAAGCACCGATTCTGTTAATAGAATCATACCATGTAAATATCCCGATTGATAGGAATAGAGAAGCCAACAAAAGATTCTTCCAAGATTTCAAGAAAAGGATAGTGATTCCTTCCTTCTTCTTTAGCACAAGGAGCGTTACCATCATTAGCATTATTCCGCCCAAGGTAATACTTACCGCTGAAAGTAGAATCGGAGAGACCTGTATAGTCGACCGGGTTGTTAAATATTCAATGACTATGGATTCGATGGAAATAGTTATTGCATAGACAAATACAACCCAAGACTTTTGGATCAACAGAGGCAATGCAAGTACTTCCAACACATAAAATAATAATAATTCATTTTGATTATCTTTACCATCATAGATCCAGCAAATTATTCCATAAACTTGGTTAACATATATTTCTACTCCTACCTTGATATTGGGCTGACACGGAAATAGGGTAAATGGTTAAGGATAATGCAATATGATATTTAGTAGATTAGTGCAATTTGGGAATTGAAATACAAATGCTCAATTCAACTAAGCTTCTATAACTAGTAACAAAAGAAGAGACACTAAGAGTTATGTCCAATTATGCCTCTCAGACACATTACTACTTTCGACTTGTTCCATTAATCGGGAGCTTCATCAGTGTTTGCTCAAAAACTAGAATGTAGGAAGACCATGGAAAGGGGGGGGTGGCAGGATTTCGCTTACCCTAATTCTAGTCCACCTACATTTTATTTATCATGGATCATGAATATATTAATAAGCTATCTTGGTCTTAAGATATTTGAAAAGAAGCATGGGTAAATGGAAATGCCTGTGGTGTTCTAAGGTGTAGGAAGGTGAGTCCTTTATGGATTTGGTTAGTAGGACTTATGTACTAGGAGAACCAGTACATGCATGGGAAAATATAACTTTGGTGGAAGAAGAAAAGGCTGTTACATTAGTAAATAATTTGCTATCGGTTTAGTGTATTTCTCTATTATCATACCCATACTGATTTGGCAGCGTGGCCTATTAAAGTCTCATAGGAAAAACATACATCATATCTAACCCCTGTACTCTGGATTTATGATCCCTACTCTGAACATAATTTCAGCGATCTCACCTAGAAAATTGTATCACTAAGAACATTAACTGGTCGACCAACATACTATGGCTTGAATGCTACCCGTACCTAACAATATTATGTCTAGAATTGAGAAGGCAGCGGTGATCGTGCAAGAGGGCTATCCATTAGGATCAAACAATTCTAAACTCTATAGATTTGGTGGTGTGTCTATGTTAGTGGTATCAAATGGCCACTGATGTCGGGAGTAGTATAGAATTTAGACTTACATGATAGGATTCGACATTTGAAAGATTTTGATCTATAAATCATCAGAAAAAGTTAGTAAATATTAGAAAAAAGCGAAGGCTCCAATTTTATGGCCTTTGAATTGAGGCTTGTTCGCTATTAATGGATGTCAATTCCCGCCAAAGAGCTTCGAAATCGCTTGGCCTAGTTGTTCGAATGGATTTTGTGACTGACTTTGGTTTTGCTGCTCTGTTGGGCTAGGCTGAGGGCTGGGAGGTGCTGCTTCTGTCTGGTTTTGCTGCTCTGTTTGGCCAGCTTCACTTATCGCTGCTTCAAAAAATGTCTCATTCGCTTCGCCCTGTGCGAACAATAATTGTGGTGTTGCAAAAAGTGAGCCAAAAGCTATCGAAGTAATTGTAAGGCAAGCTATGGACATAAGACTGGAGAATTTTTCCGTACCTATTATTTTCATCAGGAAGAAGGTAATAGAATTTAGATTTAAATGTTTACAAGATTGGCTAAATTAAGACTCTAAGTATACCATGAATAAATATTAGCAATTATATTGTTTTTTAATCCTTTCCTTATACATCAGTCCATCATAGCATCAAACTTATGATTGCCATCGACAAAGCTGATTTTTGAAGAGGAGTTGATTTATCAACCGGTTGTAAACAAATTAAGTCAATTATATAGGACAGCCATCGGACAAAAATCCCGAATCAGGCATACTTGCTCAGTCTCGCCTAAACATGAATCTGTCTGGAACGTACGAGATCACTCTATCCGATAGGCTCTTGGATTAGAATTTTGACTGTATTGATGTCCAGATCCATCTGTTCTGCAATCAAATCTTCGGTGATACCAGAATCATATAGGTTTATCACCATCCTTCTCTTTTCCTCGTCTACCATTTTTCTTGGTTTCTCAAGTTTTAATTTTGGCTCAACACTTTTGATATAATCCATAATCCTGGTTACGATGCTATTTACATTTACATCCCTCTCAGTAGAAAATACCAATATAAGATCTTCCAAAATGGGTATACTGAATACGAGTACTTTATCATGGGCATACACCATATACTTGAGTTCTCCTAGGTCCGCGGAAAAATTTTTCCTCATCTGAACCATGTGGGCCGTCTGCGAAAGGCTGACCTCGGAATTCCGACCTGTTAGGTGTTGCACAATGCCTTCTATGGGGCCACCAGAATAGAGATGACCTGACTTTTCCAACAACCCTATGAATCTGATATTGGTGTCCAGCTTGAGAATACCTTCTAAAAGATCTGCTGTGTTCAATGGAAATGCTTGTAACGAGGAGGGAAATATATTCTTTAGTTAACCAAGTTAACTAGCAGGTAGCCTTCGATAACCTTAAAAGAAGCACTTTTAAT
>JBOGPP010000004.1:0-2141 GCA_050748485.1 Nitrososphaeraceae archaeon
TTTTTGTTGTATTCCCTAGTTTATCTCGGAGGCGGGACAATAACATCTCATATTCTGACTTAGTTTGAACGCTCATTAACGCAGATCCTTTCTCAAACGTACTTAATGTTCTTTGTGATCAAATTCATGGACTAGCTCATTCTTTCCAGCCAGCAAAAATGCGATGCAACAGAAATACCGTATCTTCTATCAACTGAGATGACTATTCTCTTCGAAGTTTCGGTTGAAAGATGGTTGGTTATTCTCTACCGTTCATAGAGCGTACAAGATTTAATTTCAACCTTCATTTTTGTAACTGCCGTGATCCTGATGATATTTAAGCCTATAGGCAAATGTAAAAGTCCATCACTTGTTTTCCAAGTGGGGAAGTCATGGTATTATGCCTCAAACCTGGATCTTCTAGTGGCTAAGAGTATCATAGTAGGAAATAGAGATTTTGAACCAAGTTGATTTGGAAGAAAAGCAATGCAATGAAAGGCTGCTGTTCGGCTAATACATCATCATTGACCTTAATAGCATAAACTATCTAAAAGTTTTCATCCACATCTAAAGTTTGAATATTTAGCTACTGAACGAGGGATCGAGCTATCCTCACCTTTCACACTTCGTTTTATCACAAGGTACTATCAGGATAGAAAAGAAGCAAAAATTTGGTAACGGCGAAGAATTAATTCATGCGCTCAAACATACATCGGAGTCATAGATTGTAGTGGTGCATCGTTAAAAAGAAAATAATAAGATATGGTTAGGGTGGCAAATTGCATAATATTTTTCAACCTCCCTCTCGCTAGATTGAACCTGTGGCTCAAGCTTTCGTCGACAGCCAATCAAAAAAAGGAGCTAGAGTACTATTGTATGGTAGGTTTTCTGCATTCTTCGTATTAAATCCCAATAGCAACATTCTTGACTCCATTTTTTCCCTGAGATGCTCAGGAATTTGGGCCGATCGTAGGGGGCTTAACAGTTCAAAAAAGTAGTCTTGATGATAGTAAGCAATATGCTGCGCAAAGCAGTTCATCAATAAAGTCGGGTCTCCCGAAATTCTGTCCCGTATGTTAAAACTTTCTCTCTTCAATGAATTATTCATGTCAGTTGATATCTGCAATGCCCTCCGAGTATAGTTTTCTTTAACAAACTCAAAGGTTGTACGGTTTGACATGGAATGATATAACCTAACCTCTTTTGTTATCTGATCCATTCCATTGCGAGCTAAATCCTTGGCATTCAGAACGTCAATGCCGTTTGATATCCTACCATCTTTTCCAAAGAGGAAAAAAACTCCTACTATTTCTTCGGCACGTATGAATGGAAACGTCAACTTCCCATCCATAAATTGGAGTATTCTGCTCTGTATGTCCTGAGGCATGAAAATACCCATGTAAGAATCATTCGCCAAAATCATAAGAGTCACTTAATATTCTTTACACTTTCCGCTTTGCCCTTGCTGTGAAATACTCCTTCAGAAATACACGGGGTGCCTGCTATTGGTGCATCACCTTCGAATTAATTACGCAAATCAAAACATCCACCTAATCACCCAATCATGTTCGGTGCCAGGCCATGAACAAAATTCGTTGTGTGTATAATTCAATCGATATTATTATCTTAAAAAGACAATCTAAACAAAAAATTTAGGGTTTAGTGCGCATGAGGCGGTGGTGCACTACCTTTAGAAAGGGATTCATTAAACGTTCCTGCTGCCTTCTCATGAAATTCTAAATTGGATTGATCTACTTTTACTGCCTGAGGAGGACATACAGAGACACATGCCATGCACCAAATGCAGTCATGCTCCCTAATCGGGTCAGCTTTGTCAGTATAGTCCTTCCGTTCTTCCTTTTCACCGCTTCCTGTTCCATTACTAGTAATACTAGCCACCTCAGTAGCAGGTACATCATTCTCAGTTCTGTACCACTGGAAAACTTGTACTGGACAAGCCTCTATGCATGCCCCATCGGCCACGCATGAATCCCAGTCTATTGCTACCATAGTTCCATGTACACCTATAGGCACGATCTGTTCTCCTCTTGCCGTATATGCTGATTTTACTTCTTCGTTTTCTGCAGCTTCAGCAATCCTTCCTGGTCCCCACACATAGTGGTACTGCTCGCCATCTCCGAGAATATGTTTACCTATCACTT
>JBOGPP010000005.1:0-6001 GCA_050748485.1 Nitrososphaeraceae archaeon
GCATGTAAGTGACTGTCACCGCAATCAATTTAGCCACATACTTCTTTGAAATTTCCAATGCATATTGAGCAGCCCTGAATGAATGA
The DNA here is from genome assembly GCA_050748485.1 of Nitrososphaeraceae archaeon. Classification (GTDB taxonomy): domain Archaea; phylum Thermoproteota; class Nitrososphaeria; order Nitrososphaerales; family Nitrososphaeraceae; genus TH5896. Next base: position 87 of record JBOGPP010000005.1, read on the forward strand.
TCCGAACCATCTATACCAACAAGTACTTTTGAGACCGCTAGGTTCATTACAGTATTCTGATAACGGTATTTATTTAATGTTGACTCACTCCTTTACGATCGGATTTGTAAGTCACCTCGACTCCCATTTCGTCTAGACCCTTGATCTGTTGAAAATGGTTCTTGCATCTTTATTTGAATCGTCAAGGAAACACCATGGAAAATTCCAGACCTTGTATTATAACATGCCTTCTCACTTGTCAGTGGAACAAATATTATCGCAGTCATCGATTGGTCAAAATGTAAGCTAGTATAGAAATAGTGAGGATGAGAATGAGAGATTACTCTTAGAGGAAGCTGAGCAACCTTATAATAGGATTGTGGATGCTATAACAAACCGTTGCATTAATGGGATACCAAATGATACTGAATCATCATCTCAGCTATTACTGGTACCAGACATACAATGAGGGGTCGAAAGTAGGAGATAAGTGTACTTATTCATAACCTCTAATCTCATTGTATGTGTTGACCTGTTGAGGCGTCAGGGCATCCATAACCTTCAGATGGGAAGAGAGATGGATATACCTTAACTGACCATATAGGTGAGAAGAGAGATCAAGCAACATCTGTAGACTTTGTTCTTTAATGGTATTATTTGCGAATGAGTTTTCTACTTGTTTTTCAATTTCAATGATCTGTAACCCTACAGGTACTGCTTGATTTCTCATGTTATTGTAAATAACCTCAATTCCTATTTGTTGCTCTTCTGTCACATTCAGTTCAGATGCCAAGTCTAACACGTGGCGAGGTCCTGGATATCCATTCAATTCTGCGGATTTTGCTAATCCTCCATATACCTCCCCTGTTCCACTCTGTAGGGATAGTACATCCGTACCAGATAGAGATTTGATCGTCCTATTTTGTTCTGCAGTGTAGGGAGATAGTATATTGTCTGTAGAGTTACCAATTTGCGTGTTTCTAGCCATCTTATTCATATCACTATTGTGATGTTCAGAAGATTGATGTTGTCCCTGTACATACATAAGGTCAAATAATGGGTTCATGATTGTTATCATACCAAAAGAAGAAATGATCGAAATCATCATCATTATATCGAAGACGAAACTAGACATTTGTTCAAAAACGAACAATCATACTTGGATATATATGTATCATGGAACTGAAAGATGACTATTACATTATACTTTATGGCCTTAGCCTTCATGTTTTTAGGCCTGCACCTACAACTAGCTTACTCCTCTCCTATTACTAATCAATCAGAGGTAGAACAAAATCAAATCTTATGTGAAGAGTTAGCGATGCTAAATGAAATGCTGCCGCCGGATACTGAAGTATTACCAGAAACAGCAGCAGGTAATTCTGTATCGCAGCGAGAGTGTGGGTTTGACCCTAATGTAGACCCAGAAGCATTAACAGAAGCTCAAAAGGAATTGAATCAATCAAATCATGGCTAAACCACTTTTTATTTACTCCGTTTCGCTTCTGCCGCTGCAGTCATTGCTATTGGCGAAGGAGTAGGCAAAGCATATGCAGAGACAAGATTTACAGTTAGTGACATCAGAGCAAACAAAAAGACGAAAACTACTGCCGTCGAACACTCCTTAGTTAACACGATCTATGGTAGGCCATTCTGAAATTACTCCTTATCAAGATCAATCACTGCTAGCCTTATGCGTCTAATCCTTTTCAGTCCAGCAGTCGCTTCTGATTTATTGTCCCCATCTATTTCAATCTCCGTGTTTGATTCCTCTTCTGCTTTATCGAGCAGATTCAGGAGAAACCTTAAATCTCCTTTTGACAATCGTTCTGATGATAGTTTAGTCATTTCTTATTTGCCTACTCACCTACTCGCCTGATTTTTCGATTCTGTCCTGGTTTTTGTAATAGCAGTCGATAACTTTGTATGGATTGATTTCCGTTGCATAACCACATTCATTACTATAGATGTCAAGACCTTCAAGAGTCTGGATACTGTTCAGTATTTGGTTTGCTTGATCGTTAGCCTTAGACTCAGCGTCCATAAGTCTATCAAACACTTCTGAAGGCATGTTTTCCACCTCAACCTCATAGGTCGAGTTAATTGCTATGGTGGATGCATAAGTGTATGCATTTTCTGGGTACTTCGCTAGTTCTGTACCTAGACATAGACCTATCACAATTAGAAGTAGACCCGTTTGTTGTTGCCAGGCGGTCATTTGACTTTCCTGATTTATTCAGTTCTACTCACTTATCAAAGTTCGTGATGGACTTGCGGACTTGTCCCCCATATAGTCTCAGCAGAATACTTTTCGTAACGGAGAACTTTTGTGAGTACCGGTTTTATTTAGGCGGCATACAAACATGAGGCTGTGGCTAGAGGGCTTCCATATATTATACTACCACCAGAAATCAACCTAGCTGATCTAGTAATTTCAGATTTCTTCAAGACTGCATCATATACTTTAGAGAAAGGTGACGGTCAAACAATCTTCGGAGAACCAATATACTTCTCATTTTCAATACCCAATACCGCCAAGAATATGGATGGTGCTGCTTCTTTTTCTACATTCATTTTGTCACCTAATGGAAGAACCATTCTTGAAGATCAGAGTTTAAACATTATCAGACCAGTTATTGAAGGAAACATGACATGTATCCCATCTTGTGTGCGTAATGCAATAGATGGACAAGAGTCGTCGCAATTACTAACTAGTCAGCAATAAGAGTAAGTATCACTTGGGAACCAAAGGAAGGGATGACAGTTATAATAAGATACACGTACTACGTTACTATCGTTGTTGACTGTGGTGTTGCAAAAATACATCGACACTTGAGCTGGCTGGGGTTAAGAAACAGTTCCCAGGTTTCACACTTGGTCCATTAGATCTTAGGATAGAGTACAAAAAGATTCTCGTAATAATAGGGCCAGTAGCATTAGTCAAATCCTTTTAGTACATCCCCAACATTCACAGAGTCTACATATTCGAACCCTATTTTTTCCATGTATTCCATGAATGTTTCCTTCGAAATTGACATTTTCCCTTTGCGTAGGGTCTCTCCATTTCTTGATACTAGGCTATAGTACACTTTGGTATTGTTCTCCTCAAAGAACAGCCAATTACCGTTATTTTTGGAACGCATATACATAAGTTTTGATGATACCATTATCATTTCCTAAGCTCCTGAATCTCCTTCTGCAATTCGTGTATGTTGAACAAAATTTCATTAAGTAACTCAGTGATAGTAGGCTCACGCTTTACTTCCTTCTCTTCCTTAGGTGTAACCTGTTGCTGCTTTGCAAAGTTTGAATATTTACATTGATGCGGCAGCCGCCTAGAAGCGTCTATCGGGTTACTCTTCCCACTCTTTGACTTACGACTGTCAAATATTTTTTCTGTACCACAGTTATGGTGACGGCAGATAGGTTTTCTCTCTTGTTGACCAATTTGTGTAGTCATTGGTATACCGTAGACATGGACATAATCCAACCAGCACAAGATTCAAAAAAGGACATGTACCTTGGAATAAAGGTAAATCTTAATTTTGGAAAATTAATTCCAAAAAATTCGATTTTTAATTTCATAGAATCAGTAAAATGGTATTACGGGCTGACCATACTGAGTATATGAAATTTTATATTTATGTCCAATTTATCTAGACATAAGATGTCGAATAAAAAAGAAACGCCAGAAGAGATCATAATTAACAAAGGTGAAATAGTGTACAAAGAGCTAGAAGAGCACGAAGGGCATGAAAGTACAGCAAGGGGTATACCAATAGAGTCATATGTATACGCTTACCTAAAAGCGATTGACAGTGCATACAAATATCTTATCGATATTCACCTCCACGATAAAACAATGGGTCCACGACTAGATGGCCTAAAGAATAGTTTTAACTTAGTCATGGAAGATCTACGGTCATATTATAATGAGAGGGAAAAGTAAGATTACTATTTTATAAAATCAGAAAAATAGTATGAGGGAAAATCTTCCAGATCAGAGAAGGTTGCTCGAATAGCAATTGGAAATGGGACATAAACCTGAAGCAGAGAGCCAGGAGAGGAGGTACTACTTGGACAGCGATGGTGGTAGCAATGCGGAAGTTATTATTAATATAAGGTTAGGGGATTTTACCACATCTCTTTAAAGTATTGTACTAAACCGTCATCGCTATCTAGAATAAGTGGAACTGGTCTAGAATTATACATATGCAAGTGGATAATGGAAGAACATGGAGGAAGGATACGGGTATACAATAATGTCCAAGATAAGGGAGCTACCTTTTCATTTGGTCTGCCGCTAGTAGAATGGAGTTAGTATTATGACTTTACCATGGGAACAAGATGATTTTTATTCTAAAGACAGGATAGAAATAATCTATGGAAGAGTAGGAACAATAAGTCTATCTATGCAGGCATTTGCTAGAGTGAAATTATGCATTAATATCTGTTCTGACCGTACTGGTGCTCCCATTTTTGTTAATGTTGAACCGATAGACATCGGCTATGCCGCAATGAAAGATAAAGGAATACAATTAAGATTTCTTACAGACATCACACAAGACAATATGCAATATGTTAAAAAGTTAATGAAGATTGCGGAGATACATCATCTTGACGATATAAAGGGAACTTTGGTTTAGTTGATGACAATTGGTATTATGCATTTGCAAAGTCAGATGAGAAAACAGGTATAACAAGACGAATCTCTGCTAATATTAAAGACTTTGTTGAACAGCAGCAATTATTTTTTAACACCTTATGGAAAAAAGCAATTCCCGCAAAGCAGAGAATAAAGGGGATTGGTTTAGCTACATACTCTAATAGCGAATCAACTGTTCTCTCCTAGGCTTCTATCTTTGAGAATCTATGGATTCAATCAGAAATCGATCAACGATAGTTTGCTATTTGCAAGTCTGTAAAGCCAAAGAAGGACTGGAGAATATGGTAAATATGAAGAGGATGATGGTTTCATGTGGATCTAAGTTGCATAGCCAGGCTGAGATACAGAATTAAATTTATCATAAAATAATAGAGAATAGTATCTCTATACTACACGGAAGTCTATTTGTTCGGAACTTGATTGATAGCTATCTTTTGTGACTTCAAGTTCTGTATCATAAATACCTAAATCAGATTTAGGTCCTACTTCTACCGTAAATGTTGCACGTCCATCGTTATCTGTATTCATAGCTTGAGCTGTTTTTTATTGCACTATCTCTTGATTTGAAGAAGCTATACCTGCAGCTGCTACTGCGGCACCAGCTGAACTAGTTTCGAATGAAGTTAATGATGGAGGATTGATACCTAGTGTCACAAATGCATCAGAGATTGGATTGCCAGAATCCTTATCCTTAACAGTTACTGTAAGATACGATTTTTCTCCTAACTTCACAGGATTCTTTGTAAATGAGTAGTCTACCAAAATTTGTTTTGATACTTGTGAATCATCGCACTCTGCTACTATCCCTTCAAATAGTGATGAAAACTTTCCTTCTGCAATATCATTTGTGATACTACAGAAGCTATCACCTTCAGTTGCAATCCCTTCTTGACCATCAAAAGCAGCTGCCCTACCATCTCCAGAAGTGTCGATGTCTACCGCAGCATTAACATTCAATGGCAAGACCATAAATGACAATAGTAGTAACAATGAGAAACCGATTAACGTACAACCAGCTGGCAAATGGTCCAGGGACAGTAATTTCATTTTATTTGTCTTCATGATATTATTCATCTCAAATCATATTTTAACTTACTATCAATCGATCGGTTAAAAAAGAAAGGATAGGGTTTAGTCATCGTCATCGTCGTCACAGTCATCATCGTCGTCACAGTCATAATGATGACGATCATCATCATCATCATCAGATGATGCTGCCGCTGCCGCTGATCCACCTCTAGCTGCCGCTGCTGCCGAACTATCGCCTGCC
>JBOGPP010000006.1:0-4732 GCA_050748485.1 Nitrososphaeraceae archaeon
GTTGTGCGTGCACTATGGTTAGAGTAATACAACAGGGCCTTAACCCTATACTAAATCAATATGATTATCCTGAACTGAAAGTCAGAATTGGAATTGATTTTGGTGAGATTGCAGTTGTCCAGTATGGCGTAGATATTGATGAATTGGATGGAAAAGCAGTATTCACAAGACCACATATCGATTTGATCGGCTCTACAATTAGCGTTGCAGTAAAGATGACCTCAATTGCAGAACCAGATCATATAATCATAGGCGAAAAGTTATACAATAAGTTGGAAAAGAAACAAAAGGAGATATTCAAAGAAATAACAGGTCCCTCAAGTGTCGGGGATTACTTAAATGAAATAAGCGAAGGAAAATATCACATTTATCAGAGCCTATAAACCTGGCATAAGCACAGCAGTATTATCTACTAGCTTAATTCGATGGTCCACGAGAGTTAATATAACTTGTAATCAACTTTCTGAAAGTGTCGTCAAGTTACTTGATTTAGTTGGACATTAAAGTTTGTGGTGTGTCATAATGAGTTAGGAATTTAAGGCTCTTTGTAATAGCGGCTATGCAGTAGTAAGTGATGGTATAGCTACAGACAATTTTTCAGATCCTGATTTATGGGAATATTGGTCTATAGGCCAGCTGGAACCACTGCATGTCTCATTATTGACTTAAAAATATCTGGCCTGTTTTAACAGAACAATTTCAAAGTGTGGCTCTTGATTCGATTAATATATTTCTCATCAACTTATTAGGTATCAGAGATTCGATTATAGATTGGCGTTCTGTGTGCGGGAGGCTTTCATCGATCGTGTCAACAACCTCTAGCTTCCACTGAAGTCCGTGGGCTTGCTTAACTGTCTGGATTGTATTATATAATATCGACCCAAAAGATGTGAGAGCATAGGATCTACCCTTTTTTCTTATTATAGAAGCTTTTTTTAACTTGGACAAACGACTGTAGTACCGTTTAGGAGTATCAAAGTCGCCTATCTTTAGGTCTAATTGACGGCCAGCTATCGTATCAATTATCTTGAGAGAATCGTTATCAGATAGAACCGAAAAGATGCATGAGAGTGATGTATCATTTGTTCTCAGCGAAGAATCAGGCGTTCCTAATGCCATTATTAAATTGCAATAATAGCTCGTTCTATTTTTGTATTTATAGTGTCGCTTACCTCCTACAAGAAAATATGCACTATAGACACTATTTTAGGGGAAAGAGTGAAAAATTCGTTGACAAATGTATATTTCGCCTTCCTAGGTATCAGCTAATTGTGCTTGATCCCGCATCCAAATACTTACAGGAGTCGAGCTGAGGACATAGATCACCTTGACCTGGCATAGTCAACACCCGATCGATTGATCGTACTTCTGATGTGTGTATTATCAAATAGCTTAATTTTGGGACTGGTCCATGAATTTTGCAATAAAAAGCAAACAATTTGCGAGACTTAAATACTATTCAATTCATTGACGGTGCAAGGACATGCAAAGAGAGAAAAAGGAACCTGTCACTGTCTTTGAGAACAAGTCCAGGTGTTCAAAGTGTATCCACACCAGAGTCATTTCAAACCGATAGTATTATACTAAACTTCTCATTCAGTCTTAGTCAGTGATCAATATACTCGTTTTGGCCATTATTGTACTAGTAGCTCTTGTAACAGCAGCTACACTAACAGCACATCCAACATCGCAGGCACAGATATCACAGCTTGAGGCGTCAAAAGCAATACGCAACGTTAAGCAAGCGGCCCCTATCGCTATTTCTGGAGATAATGTCTACATCGTGTGGTCCAGTGATAAGAATATGCCTAATAAGAATTCAGAATTATTTTTTAGAGCCTCTACTGATGGAGGGGCAATGTTCGGAGATAAGATCAATCTGAGCAATACGACGACTACAGATTCAGTTGATGCAGAGATAGCGACAGACGAAGATGAGGTGATAGTCACTTGGTGGGAAAGAAATCAAACCACCAATGAACCCGTTTTCAGAGCTAGCGTAGACAACGGACTAACATTTGGACCATTATTGGAGCTTGGAACTAACGGAACTATTGGTGGGAATGGATAAGTATCCTCTTCGTTTTTCTTTTTGTCGTAAGTTTGAAATTCTAACCCTTCTACCCCTTTGGTAATGGTGGAAGACCTTCTAAACATGTGTTTCAAAAACTTACTTTTCAATTCAGTATAGGGGTCTTTGTACCATGTTCAATATTAAAACCTCAACAACAACAGATGCTTATTCACATGCTATCCCAAAGCCAAATAGTCCTAGGTTCTTCGGGTGTGCTCTTATACACACCAGTGCTATTGTTTAGTAACGACAGGGGCTCATAATAAGTATTATCGAACAGTATTATCCCATAAAAGAGCCATTGATTATCGATTAGTGTTCCTAGATCACTAGATATCCAGTTGATTTTCTGTCCAGCTGTTCAAAATGAAGTACTGATCGTATTGAAGAACAAAACCATAAGAAATCTTTTTTAAAAATGTTTGTCCTGTTAGCAATGGTTGTTTTAGCGATAATAATACTAGCTGGAAATCAATCAATACTTTTTACTCCCTATTCATTTGCTTCAACTTTAGTTAATTATAGTCACGTAAGTAATCGCGAGAGTTCAATTGAATTAACTCATATAAGGGATAGCAACCTTACCATAAAGAATGGCAGTCATTGAACAACCAAAGTTAACACAATCTTAACGGGGAATGTAGAATATTACGATTCCTAGGTTTGAGTACTAATATAACCGTGTAATGAATCACCATTATCATTTAGACATATTTGGCATATCGTGGCAAGAGGATATATACAGCGTATATCATAGTATTCGTCAGAGATGGCTCCTATAATAAAAAGGGAAATGAAATGCTTGCTGATATTGGCGGCAGCATCGGTATTAATCTCTGCCGGTCATTATGCATCTAGTTTACATTTTGTATACTCTACATCTTCTCAAGAAAATGATAGTGATAATGCCTCTGATAGTCCAATAAATGCAACTACTGAATGCATCGGATTTGGGACAGATTCAGAAAGTGCAGCAAATGCTCAACTTAGCTCAAACGGCACCAATATAATGCAACAATGTGACCAGGTTATTAGCTCTACGGATGGTAACGGCGCCAATATTGCTACGAACAGTGTTCAAGATAACGATATTACAGGAGATAATCAAGTTAGCCAGCAATCAAAACAGAAAATTGGTGGCTGAAGTATATAAAATGGAATAGCAGCAGAGGCACTACAAACTTTCTTTTTGCCAAGATAGCGAAGATGATGTATTCCTTGAATAGTCGAATTTTATTGTTTCTTTTTTATTCTACTAACCAAGTACGTAGAAGTGCATAAGGATTTTAGCCACTACACCGTTAGCTGTATAAATTATGATTATTATTCTTGGCAACTACTGCTTACCTACAGGGCTAGATTCAAAAGACAACGGATAGAACAACTGATAGAAATGCAGTTAGCACAATATCACACGTGTACAATACTATTAGTCTTTCCTAAATGGTAGTGATCTCTAATCATTTAAGAGGACTATATTTTTTATAGTCGTATTCTGTTCCAGGATAAAAATAAAATAAAATAAAATAAAATAAAATAGTGGATAGGACAACACATCAGCGCCCTTATTCTTAGCTTGGTTCCGCGAATTCTTTGATTGGCTGGTTTACATATTCACAATGCTATTGTGTTGAAATACGCGGCGTTGCTTCACTTATACTATCACTTCCTTCTAAAAAAAGCGTCGCAAGTTACATTACGTCAGAGATGGATTACATAATTGCGATAGACAAGTCACCATTATCAAATGCAGATTAAGTGAACGGGTGATTATAGACTGCATTACGGCGCTGCCATAAGACATACATTAGTATACAACTGATCTCATCAATTTACTGCTTTTAATGCGTCAATAAATGATTCACCTAGGGTGGGATGTGCATGAACTGTCCCCATTATATCGCTTACCCTTAAACCCATTCTAATAGTTAATGTTGCTTCTGCAATGAGCTCACCTGCGTGGGGACCCACAATAAAAGCTCCCACTACCTGTCCATTATCTTCAAATACCTTAAGAACACCTCTTGTTTCTCTCAAGCAGTTTGCCTTAGGACTGGCTGCAAACTGGAACTCGCCCTTCTTCTTTCCGTTGAGATCCCCTACAAGAGCAACCTCAGGATACGTAAAGATGCAGATAGGAACATGACGATAGTCCATATGTGCATCTATCCCCATTATGTTCAATGCTGCTATTTCCCCTTGTCTTGACGCTACATGTGCCACTTCGAATTTTCCAGTAATATCCCCTATTGCGTAAATATTATCTGCCGATGTTAACGTTCTATCATTTATAACTATGCCATCTCTTTGATGGTATTTTACTCCTACGGCATCCAATTCTTCAATATCTATATTAGGCCTCCTTCCTGTGCAAACTAATATCCGCTCAACATCTATCTTCTGATCCTTTGTAATAATGCTGTCGCAGCTATCACCTATTCTTTCTAAGCGCTGTCCAGTAATCACATTTACACCATCGAGTCTTAGGTACTTCTCGATCGTGTCTCCAATCTCACTAAAATGCTGAGGAACCAAATGCTTTTGTTCTTCAATAACAGTGACATTATAACCAAAGGCGTTGAGGATTGCAGCAAACTCACACCCACTATATCCACCTCCTACAATCGCTATTGATCTTGGAGATAGCTCTTCCTCAAG
>JBOGPP010000007.1:0-3544 GCA_050748485.1 Nitrososphaeraceae archaeon
GGACTCAAATACGCCATTAAATAAGAGCGGTTGGGAAACTGCAAAAAATATAGCTGAAATGAATGGACCCAAACTTGCACAATTTGTTATTGATTTCAAGAATAAGTGCAAGAATACAGATATCAGACTCATTGCCCACTCTCTGGGCGCAGCGGTGGTTAACAGGACTTTGATAAGCCTAAATAATAGTCAACAATGGGATGAGAAGAGTGGTTTGAACATAACATCAGTACATCTTCTTGGTGCAGCTATTGATAGAAGTTCAGTTGCAGCGAACATGACGCTTGGAAACGCTATCAACAATGTTGTGGGTGACTTCTATAATCTACGTGATTCTGAAGATAACATGCTAGAGTATGTCTATAGATCTATTGAGAAACGTGATGCACCTGGATTGCTAGGAATATCCCATAGTATGCCAATGCCAAGAAATTATTTCGAGCGACAAGTAAACTCTGAAATACCCCCTATTCAAGACGTAGACGCAAATAGTAAACTCGATTGTTTTGATTTTTTTGTTATTTTGCCAGGAGATAACCATTGTGGATATATGGGAGCCAGAGGTCTACCTCCATTGGAGAACATACCACGAAACGATGGTGCAATGGACGTAGTGGTGCAAGATTGGTCAGTAATTTAATCAAAAAATGAATCTTTGGCAGCAATAATAATAGTCTATATAGGATTGTAGGCGGTTTGAATAAGTTATTATATGATTCAATTGCACCGCCGTATTGACTTTTTTAAGCTCAGTCTGAGGTAGCTGCCCCTATATTTTGCCGTAGCTCCAAATCATAAACTCTCTGTAACATTGGATGGATCTGAATATGCACCAGATCCATCATGGCTTCAGGTAAGGCTTTCATATTCACCGCCTGCTCGAGTTTTCCAAGGCTATTTTCCAGCTTATCTAGATTGGTGGTTTCGTTGACAAGAGACCTTGGACGTAATTGATTAATAAATTGGTCTTTGATATTGCTGGAGAGAACCTTGGCCGTCTCATAGTCATTTATATTAACTAGTGCTAAATCATTTTCCATATTCTTTGAGGTGTTTGAATCTCTACTTAATGCACTCCCACTACCATTAGTAGCATTATTAGTCATCATCATTATATCCATGTTCATCATATTTGACATATTGGTCATGTCATATCCTACAGCAAAAGCGCTTCCATATTTTCTTAATACATCATCAACTATATTTGCAACCACTAAAGCAAGAGTAGTAGAATTTTTTTTCCCACGGTCATATATTTGAGTAATATCTGATGATGGGGGATCTGTTAGAGTAATATTATATTCAAGATTCCTTATTAGTTCAGCCGAGTTTTTTGCATGCACATGAGCTGAAATATTATTATTGGATAAGAATTCTGTTGTCACAAGTTGTGTTTCAGCCTTGATTTGTTCAACCAATGTAATCAAAGAAGATTCATCGGTAGTAGAGAAGTCATGAGCACGTACTCCCTCACGGGGATAGTTAACATCTAAGGTCATTATTGACGTCAAGAATAGAGTCAATGAGATTCCAAGAATAGTAACCATTTGATTCACAAACATGACGAGAGGTTATCGTTAATAAGTTTGTTAAATGCTCAATTGGTCCTATGGTGGGGATAGGAAAGAGTTTCGTTTTCTATGCTTGACTGCGACTTTCGTGCTTAAGTTCACTTGCATTAAACGTGAATTGCATGACCGCACGTATGGCGAATCATTAAACTTGCATCCCGTGATCTTGAAGAAGTCATTCACTCGTGTCATGGCTGATTGGGCTTCGACTTCACACTTACCTGGGTCGATTTATAAGTAGAGTATGGTCATAATATATTGGTTTCACTGCAAGTTTCAATACAGACCGGTAAATATTGACTGAATCCTTAAGAGTGGGCACTAATAAGTTAACTTTCAAGTCAGGTCTAAAAGGATTAATGAACGCCCATTGCACAACAAGCATTTTCAAGGTCGATTATACAAGTTGTCCCGTATTACATTTCTGGCCTGATCAAGACCTTCAGTTATGAGCTCACCATTAACTGAATTTAAAAATTCAACCATAATCAGCTACCAAGATAGGTACCAAAGGAAGTAATTATATCTGGACCAGTGATAGAAAAAATAATCCATGCCAAACTTGAGGCCAAATACCAACTATCAATTCATCATAAATACTTCGCCAGAGGATGATAACGAACATCAACTCAATAATAACTATGATGCAAGGTGAGGAAACAGCAGAAGATGAAGGCTTAGATGAAGGAGAATCATCAGAGTTTACTTTCAACTCTGGTCAGCCTAGGCCACTACGAAATTTCTGTGAATATCATCCTACTGCGATGATACGCACAATTGATTTAGTCAGGTAATTGAATTGTCATGCCAAACCCATAGGTAAGTAACTTTACCCGAATAGTGTAGGTTCTGTACTAAATAACTCGGATAAGTAATATCTACTCTTTTATCATTGTCAACCGCAGTACCTTAAGACCGGAATATTTTTTTTCATTGGCCAGATAGATAAACATAGAAATAAATATAAGCCACTAAGGCGTATGTACTACCAGAAGGCAGCATCTTCCAGGAGGATCATACCATAACCTCACTCACTAAAGGTGCTTTGGTTTTCATCTGGAACTGTGTGTGGATCCCTGGCACACACAGCCTCTTATAACATTCGACATGCCGAGGATAGCGGTAGGCCGCAAGTCTCTTCCTTAATAAAAAATGCATCTATGCTGACAAGACTTTCATATCTTCTCTGCCAACTTGTGGCTGTTTATGAATTCTTCGAGTTTCTTCAATGTCTCAGGATGTAGGTGATGCTCTATTCCCTCAGCGTCTTCATTAGCAATATCGTTTTGAACGCCAATCATTCTAAAAAACTCAGAGAGGATTCCATGTCGCTTATGCATGGCTTTGGCCACTTCTATTCCCTCCTCAGTAAGGTTCATTCCTCTGTATTTTTCGTATCTAAGGAATCCTTTCTCATCAAGCTTCTTCATCATACTTGTGACACTAGGTGAGGAAACATTGAGATATTCAGAGATATCGATGGTTGTCGCATAACCCTTCTGACGGACAAGTTCGTATACTACCTCGAGGTAGTCTTCCATTCTGTCAGTGCGACTCCCTCTTACTATTTTATTAGCGTCACGAATTGACGCAAGCCTTATGCGTGATGCTTGAGTTCCCTGGGATAACCGATTTCCCCCATATTCACTTGATTCAGTCTTTGACAAGGTTCCATTACCGTTTTGATCATTGTTCATCAGAATATTGCCTCCTCATTTCCATTATACAAGTAGGCCAGTAAGATACATTATAAAAAGGCCTGTAATAAATCCACCTATCACATGTCCTGATAAGGAAGATGATGGTCCAGATTTTTGGTGATGGGAAATCCAGGAAATTAAAGAATATACTACCTGGAAGATTGCGCCGGCTCCCACTGACAAAAATATAACTGCTGCCATTGGAGAATAAAGAAAACCACCTATCCAGGTTCCTGCTATTGTGGGTACTCCTGCAATCAATCCCATAGTAAC
>JBOGPP010000008.1:0-2547 GCA_050748485.1 Nitrososphaeraceae archaeon
GAGGATTGATATCTAGTATCACAAATGCATCAGAGATTGGATTGCCAGAGTGCTTATCCTTGACCGTTACTGTAAGATACGATTTTTCTCCTATATTTACAGGATTCTTTGTAAATGAGTACTCTACCAAAAATTGTTTTGATACTTGTGAATTATCACACTCTCCTCCTACTATCCCTTCAAATAATGATGAAAACTTGCCTCCTGCAATATCATCTGTAATGTTGCAGAAGCTATCACCTTCGGTGGCAATTCCTTCTTGACCATCAAAAGCAGCTGCTCTTCCATCTCCAGAGGTATCAATATCTACCGCAGCCATAGCAGCACTCTGAGTAAACATTAATGATACGGTTAAAAATGACAATAATAACAACACCGAGAAACTGGGTACTGTGTGACTAGATAATATACTGTTATGACCAATTGGTAGATTGTTCATACATGATAATTTCATTTTATTTGCATTCATATTATTAATCATCTCAACTCATTTTAAACTATTGTTTACTAATCAATTTTAAACTATGTTAAAAAAGAAAATGTGGAGCTCAGTCGTCACAGTCATCCCAGTCTTCGTCACAGTCATCGTCATCATCATCTGAAGATGCTGCCGCTGCTGCCGAACTATCGCCTGCTGCTGCTGCTGCCGCTGCGGATCCACCACTAGCTGCCGCTGCTGCCGAACTATCGCCTGCTGCTGCCGCTGCTGCTGCGGATCCACCACTTGCTGCAGCCGATGCTGCAGAAGATGCAAAAGCTTGTCCTGAGGACACGCTAACTCCTATCATTGCTGTAATTATGACTACAGCTAAAATTACGGGTACAGTTCTATACATTTAAGATATAGAAGTAATCCAAGATATATCAAATATACGAACACAATATCAGTAATTATCTTCTATAATGTTCGTATAGATTTATCTTTATTAATGTTAGCTAGATTCGAATAGAATAAGTTAGATAAAATCAAATTAGCCATTACAATAACGTCCAGCTCGTTCGTATATCACTAGTGATACCTTAGAACATCAGATCTAGGGCGTATATCACTAGTGATACCTTAGAACATCAGATCTAGGGATCAGAAGTACGCGTGCATCAGAGGAGATCGACGAGTTAAGATAACTTAGCTATCTCATAAACTAGTATTCAAGGCTACTTTACTATGGATAAAACTCTTAATTAGAACCGCGAAACGCGAAACGAACATGCCTTTTGATAGCCATTACATATGTTGTTTTATTTCAATTGAATTAACTAGTTGTATGACTCTTTTAATTATCGCTAGCGATAGTATAAAATTGCAATAACTTCTCTCAACTTAAATGTAAATATATTGAATCTCAAGACGCGAATATTAAAGAATTTCAAAAAATAAAGAGCTAATTCAAAGATATACTCTTTTAGTTTTTCTTTGCAACGTAATAATAGTTTTGAAAATCGTGTGCAAGTGTCTTGACTTCGACATTGGCAAAACCCGCGTCCTTAAGCATTTCAGTAGCTTTCTCTTTTCCCCACATTGCGCCAAGACCAGCCCCATTTTGAGCTAAAGATACACTCATACAATGCATACAAGAGATAGTATACAGAAATGGCCCAAGTGGATGGTTAATATTTTTCTCAAGAGAACTTGAACCTAGAATATCTTGCATTAGAAATATCCCTCCATCCGGATTTATAATTCTAGCAATATTTTTTAGCACATTAGCAGGATCTCTTTGATCATGGATAGCGTCAAACGCTACAACCAGATCAAAAATTGTCTTCATGACTTGTGGATTTGAAACATCATTTACGTTAAAGGATACGTTCTTGTTATCTAGTTGTTGCCCAGCAGATCTAGCCTTATTGATAGCTTCTTCAGAAATATCATATCCTACAAACTTGCTCCTGGGAAATCTGGCCGCCATGGTGTTGATAGCATGACCGCTACCACATCCAATATCTAAAACAGAAATACCTCTCATGAGGTTTTCTTCCAATCCTGGTATTAGTGGAAGGATGAAATCGAACAAACCTGCTACAACAGTTTGAGCACTTTCTTCAGCCATCACCTCATGAAAGCGCTTAAAAGAATCATAGTGTACACCGCCACCTTTTTGAAAGCAGTTTATTATATCATCTTCTACCTTAGCAAGTATAGGAATCCATTGCATAGAAGCTGCAAAGTTATATGAACTCGATACTCTGGTTAAAAAATCCACCTTTTCTTTTTCAAGCCAATATGTTTTATGTGCAGAATCATACTCGATAACTCTACTTACAACCATTGCACCTAACCACTCCCTAACATATCTTTCATTTAGTTTTGCCTTTAACGAAATCTCTTCGCTTGTAGATGGATTATTAAGAGATAATATAATGTCGAACAGTCTAGTTCTATGACCTATCGACAGCATTATGGCAAGCGTACCCTTGTTCAAAGTGTCTATCATATAGTCTTGGAATCCAGTATCAGATGATGATGATGATGATGATGATACTCCTTTTTCTCCCTTCGACATGCCATCTCCCATGCCCATAAATTGAAATGTTAGGTGCTAATAA
>JBOGPP010000009.1:0-1802 GCA_050748485.1 Nitrososphaeraceae archaeon
TCCTCTTGTTCCTGGGGTGATGCGGTATCATATAGATGACCATGTGTACCCTTTTCTAGATGATGTTTCCTTTCTTCATTTGTCATAAATTTAGTGCCGCACACAAAACATTCAAAATCAGTGGGCACTTTTAGATCTTCTTTTGCTCTTGTCTTATCTTTTTCCTTTATTTGTTTCACTTTTGATATTTGTCTTATCAAATGCTCTATATCCATCATAGCTAATAATATGAATAAATACTATAAAAAAGTCGATAAGTCAAGAAAAAGACGTTAATTTACAATATATATCAATTATGAATTAATGATATAATTCTTATCACAAATAATTTTTAAAAAGTCATTTTTCTCATCATCCCAATGCTACGCATAGAATGGAAGCGCAAAGAAGTCAATCTTCAATTAGCAATTCTATCTTCCGCCTATGCCACCTGTATAATCTCCAGTAATCTTTACTATATCTTTTTGAGATTCACAAAATTCCTTAAGTAATTCTAAGCTCAATCTCATATTAGCCACATAGTGAGTTCCATTTTCAGTAATCGAAGGTAGAAATCCTGTTTTTTCAAAGATCATACTTTTCATCATTTCTTGATCAATTCCCTTTACTGTTCTTATTTCTACTATATAGAATGGAGGTGACGAAGATGTATTCTTAGATGTTTTAACTAATTCACGAACAAGTAAATCATGTATGAGAGCTGGATCTACTTTTGGAAGATGTGTTTGATACAACGTCTGTAATCCTTGAAAGACCATTCTTATTTGCTGTAACTCGCTGGTAGACATTAATTCAAAGTTAGGTTTAGCATAATAGTAAAAAAAGTTGTTAGTGGGCGCCTGTTGAAACTAAGAATTTAGGAAGGTAAAGTCATATTGCAGCCAACCTGGAGCAAAATCCCATTACCCCTCCAAATAGCATATGCAATGCAAGTGAACCTATGATTACCGTATCTGATAATTGAATAAGCTGATTAGCTATCGACGAATCCAGACTACCCGCATTAGCCATACTAGAAAGCGCAGGTTGTATGACATAATAATGGATTGGCAGAAATAGAACGCCCCATACTATTACTCCAGCAAGTATACCTGTACCTATTCCTTTAGGCATAGAGCTTATGTGAAATATTCTGATGCGTTTTGATATATAGTTGTAAATAATTGAAATGATTATGGCTGTTACCATGAATAGAAGAAAGCCTACATACATAGCATAAGCAGAATTGATTCCAAAGACTAATCCAACCGTCTTATAGAAAGTACCTGGGGGAACATTTAGTTGAGAATCGACAGCTAAGAACAGTCCAAATATTGCCCAAGCTGCTGTTAGACCAGCGATTATACCTGATGGTCTTCTAATCTTAACTGTCCTCAATGATTTTGAAAGCATCTTGTAATATAACATACGCAATTATAATATTTAGACTTAAGTAATCATTATCTTTAAATAGATCGTTTATTTCTCTAAAATAGATAACAAAATCCAATCAAATATGGCATATTTATTAAAAAATTATAACTCATTAAATGACTTACTGGCTTATTAATTTACATGATACAGATTGTATAGCAATAATTCTACTATACATTTTCTGATGTAAATCTGATGTAACTGTAGCAAAAGAAGAATGATAAATAAATGAGATCAAAACATAAGAGGGATTAAGGCTTTTCTTATACTATACGGAAGTCTATCTGTTCGAAACTTGATTGATAGTTATCCTTGGTAACTTCAAGTTCTGTATCGTAGATACCTAAATCAGATTTAGGTCCTACTTCTACAGTAAATGTTGCATGTCC
>JBOGPP010000010.1:0-15363 GCA_050748485.1 Nitrososphaeraceae archaeon
GATCAACAGATACGCGAAGTAGGCGCATCCTCTGCCCAATGTCCACCAAATCAACATAACATAGGATCGACTAACGAATGTGAATGGGATAACTGTGGATTGTCAACACCTCCAATGTATCGAAATACTCAGAGTGGAAGGTGCGTGTCCGATTGCAGTTTAGTCGGCCAGTTCTGGATAGAGCAAGGCAATATTTGTGTGACTAATGAGGCAGCCAATGTAACTTCAACCCAAAGCCCACCGTCAGGTGGCCCTATTCCAAGCCAGGGTGAGGGTGGAGAAAATGGAACAACTCAAACTAGAACTATTAGTGAGCTTTCTTCAGAAAACGCTACAAGGAGCAACTTAACTTCCAACTTATCCTCCACACCTTCAACTACCACGGAAACAATCGCCAGTCTAGCCGGTGAATCCGCATTACCCTACACTTGTTTCTCAAATACGTTTACATGTTATTGCGACGGAACTGAAGATTGCAAGCAGCTGACCTCTTCAGGTGAATGTAAGGCAGTAGTTACGACGGTTGAGGGGAAGCCAGGATTGGGTGAATGTGATTGGAGTACAAAGTCTTGAATTGTAATTCAAAGCAGTGCAGCTTGCGATAGATTCTTCGCATTCGTCGAGCCAGTTCTGATCTGTGGACGCAGTAACACTTATACAATTCTGTTGAGTCGCAAGGACAGTTCTTTATCGACTATTTCATATTTTTCATTTATCTCAAATGAATTGGGATGATCACACGCACAGGCCAGTCACCAAAGCAGACGTTCTTTACCGGTAAATACGTTGGTGGTAGGATAAAATTGAAGATAATACGCATTCATAACTGACACAATATTAAGCCCATACTCCCTATAATAATTACGTTGAGATACTTGATAAGACACATTAACATGACTCTATCTCTATCTTTATCTTGGTTTTGATACAACCAGTTTTTGAGAGCTGTCATTAGATCAATCAGCTTAACATAGGTTTAGATGTATCCCTCATGAATTTATCTGATGCCCATTAAGGGTGCTGAACTACTTATTAGGTGCCTTGAAGCTGAAGATGTCGAGTTCATTTTTGGTTTGCCAGGCGAAGAAACAGCTGACCTAATGATTTCTATGCTAGATTCTACTATTAAATTTATTTTGACACGGCATGAACAATCGGCTGCTTTTATGGCAGATGTATACGGAAGGCTGACAGGGAAAGTTGGCGTGTGTCTTGCCACGCTGGGTCCAGGCGCTACTAATCTGACCACCGGAATAGCTAGTGCTAATATGGATAGATCTCGAGTATTGGCAATAACTGGACAAATTGATTCCAATATGCTACACAAGGAATCTCATCAAAACATGGATGTAGTTACTATGTTCAAGCCAATAACAAAATGGAATCAATCAATTCGGAATGGAGACAATATTCCAGAAATTGTTCGAAGAGCATTCAAAATTGCAAATGAGGAGAAGGTCGGAGCTACACATATCGAATTACCCCAAGATGTGGCGAAGCAGCAATCAATAATAATGCCTATTCAAAAGCAGGGAGACGTTCCACGCTCATATCCCAATAAATTTGTCATCGACAAGGCAGTTAAATTAATTCTTGATTCTAGAAAAAGATTAATTCTTGTTGGTAACGGCTGCGTTAGAGGCAATGCGAGTATCCCTATAAGAAAGTTCGTTGAGAAGACAGGGATATGCTCTGTTAACACGTTTATGGCAAAAGGTGTGATTTCTGATAAATGGGAGAGACATCTTAGAACTATTGGGATTAAGAATGCAGACCATGCATTAATAGCAATGAAAGACGCTGACTTAGTGATTGCAATAGGTTACGACCTGGTCGAATATAACCCAAAATTCTGGAATGGTGATTTCTCTAAGAAAATCATTCATATCGATTTCACACCTGCAGAGGTGGATACGTACTATTGTCCTAATGTCGAGATTGCAGCTGACATAGAATTAACTATTAACGCAATCCTCACTCAGTTGCATGGAAGTAAAGCGGTTGACACTAGTTCTTCGAATTGCTTTTTGGAAATGAAGATGTCAAAAGATTATAAGAGGATCAAAAAGGAAATTATTGAACGGGCGTACAGGTATAAGGAGGATTCTGCATATCCAATAAAGCCTGAAAGGTTGATCGCTGATGTTAGAAAATTAATTGATAGCCATGATATCCTTATTTCCGATGTAGGGGCTCACAAACTTTGGATAGCAAAAATTTATGAGACTTTTCATCCAAATACCTGTTTAATTTCAAATGGATTTGCTTCAATGGGTTTCGCCCTCCCTGGTGCCATCGCAGCTCAACTTGCTTTTCCACATAGGAAGATTGTCGTCATGTGCGGTGACGGAGGATTTCTTATGAATGTACAAGAACTTGAAACAGCTGTCCGGCTAAGGTTGCCGCTAATTGTAATAATCTGGTGTGATAGGGAATATGGCGTAATTTCTTTAAAGCAAATTGAAGAATTTGGAAAAAAGGCCTTCACCGAGTTTAGTAACCCTGATTTCGTGAAATTGGCAGAGAGCTTTGGTGCCATTGGTTATGCAGCCAGATCCGTGGGAGAATTTTCATACTTTTTTAAAAAAGGTAAAATGTCAAAATATGTCCCTGTCATTATTTCGGTGGATGTTGATTATTCCAGAAATAGAATATTGCTTGATGATGATTTTTTAGCATAATCTCCCGGAAAGCAAGATAAGTCTTTTAATACGATCTTCGACGTATTGAGGGATAATATCTGTGGACATAAGCAAAAATGAGATTGGGAGTATATCTTCCTTTAAACTATTCACAATCCTTAGTATGTCCAGGCAGCTGGCATTTGCCTATGGACCACTTAGTCGATAGTGCCTATTATTACAAAGAAAGCCATGGCGTATTATTACGTACTAGTAGTTGCGGCGGTAATATCTTGGGCAGTTAGAATGCAGAAGGTCAAATCGATTGATGAATACATAAACATATGAAAGTTGCACAACTGCTCGGTTACAAGAAAAATGCACAATAAAACATATGACCAACGGAAAGAAGTAGTTGAAGAGGCATTAGAGGCGTTAACAAGTAGATATAATGGGTCAATAAGACTATTTGTTACTAGTTAGATGGTAACGGAGTTCCATGCTCAGATGTGATTTAATTATACCATAAATTGCGTCATAGCTCGAAAAAATTTTTTAAATATGCGTTCGCGTAATAGAGTGAGAATTTAATGAAGGATTTAGGTCAACAGAATACAGTTAGTAGTTTCCTTGTCCAACAACTGTATGATCTGGGAGTTCGGCATGTATTTGGTGTCCCAGGAGACTACGTATTAGGATTCTATCAGTATTTGAATGAATCTAAAAAACTCATGATAATCAATACTTGCGACGAGCAAGGTGCTGGTTTTGCGGCTGACGCCTATGCAAGAATCAATGGATTAGGAGTTGTATGCGTAACTTATTGTGTTGGAGGGTTGAAAGTAGTCAACGCTACTGCTCAGGCATTTGCAGAAAAGTCTCCGCTGGTAATAATATCCGGATCGCCTGGAATAACAGAGCGAATAAAAAACCCACTTCTTCACCACAAAATACGAGACTTTGACACACAATTTGAAATCTTCAAGCATATAACTGTTGATTCTGCCGTCATCTCTGATCCTCCGAGCGCAGTCAAAGTTATTAATAGGGTTTTACTATCAGCGATGCGTTACAAAAGACCTGTATACTTAGAACTTCCCAGAGACAAGGTTCTCGCACCATTACCTTTCGATGGGCAGGAGGATGAAGGGCATACAGGAGATCGACAGATAACCGATAATAATTTCATATTCAAAAATGCATCGTTTGAATCTGATATTGACAGTCTGAAGGAAGCAATAAATGAAGCCAAGGAAATGATAAAGTTCTCGAGAAAGCCGGTAATAGTTGCTGGAGTAGAAATACATCGATTTGGATTGCAACATGCCATTTTAACATTAATAGAGAAAACAGGAATTCCAGTCGTATCTACTGTGTTAAGTAAGTCGGTAGTATCAGAAACCAATCCACTTTACTTGGGTGTCTATGAGGGAGCAATGGGTCATGAATGGATAAGAAGATATGTTGAATCAAGTGATTGTCTAGTATTGCTTGGCGCTCCAATGACTGATATTGATTTTAGTATCACTCCTACGCCTATTGACCAATCTAAGGTCATTTACGCAACTTCAGAACGGTTATCAATTAAGCATCATAATTTTGACAACGTCTACTTGAATGACTTTCTGAACGGTCTAATTGAAGTGACTGACTATTTAACAAGCGCCCGTCACACATTGGGCGCCTCAGAAATTGAAAAAATAAAGCTCAAACATCAGCCTAAAATAAACCAAGAATTGAATAGACAAGGTTTAGCAAGGCTAGAACATGATAATGAACGACGAAAAAAGATAACGGTCAGATATCTATTTGAAAGACTAGGTTTATCTGTGAATAATAGTACGGTAGTTATAGCTGATACAGGGGACTCTTTATTTGGATCACTTGATTTAACTATTCACGATCAAACGGAGTTCCTGTGCCCGGCGTATTATCTATCAATGGGCTTCGCAGTCCCTGCAGCAATTGGGGCTCAGTTAGCCAATTCAAGACTTAGACCTCTGGTAATCGTGGGTGATGGTGCCTTTCAGATGACGGGGATGGAAGTATCTACCATTGCAAGATTTGGCCTGAACCCAATCGTTGTGATCTTGAATAATAAAGGGTACGGCACAGAACGGCCAATTATTGATGGACCATTCAATGACTTGCTTTCATGGGATTATAGTAGGATTCCTCAGGTTATAGGCTATGGTAAGGGTTTTGTAATAGAATCTGAAGAGGAGCTTGACAGAGCCATGTTTGAATCTGAAAAAATCTATGATCGAGAGCTTTGTTTGCTGGATGTCCGGCTAGATAAGCGTGATGGATCTGCCGCATTGAAACGCATCACAGAGGTCTTCCACAGTAGGGCACACTAACCCCCAGGAAATCGTACAGAGATCAGAGAACTACACCGCATTTCCTTCATGTAGACGGTTTCCCTCGTTCATCACATTCATCAGGAAAATCTGACCTTTGTATATTCTGTTGATTTGGGCAGATAATTCTGAAAATTCGAATGGAATAATTTTCAAATAAGTCACGACTATTCCTACTGTGATGGCAATGGGTTGAATTGAAATTAGACTTCCTAGGAGATGCAAAAGGTATGAACGATTAATATTATAAAATGGTAGATTCTACTACAGCCAGATGTTTAAACACCACACTCCCACGTTGGCTCCTGGACCAAACGCGAGTAATATTGTTACCACAATGAAAGCTTTCCAATCAACTAGTAGGTATCCTCTTGTTATTGTGAAAGGTCATGGTTACACATTCGAAGATGTGGTTGGGAATATTTTGCATCCAATATGGAGCATGTCAACTTGGATGTTCCCATCTAAATATAATAGAAGTGGTGGCAAATCACTCAAAAATCTGAATCCAGTGATCACAGGCTCAAATATGACAAAACATTGCTCATTTTGCATTGAAAGTTTGTTTTGAGTCCTAATTTAAAATGGACCAAGGACTGAAAAGAATATTTGCTAAGACAGGGTCGATGAATACGACTGTTCTCACAAGGATTAGCGAAAGATTGTTAAGTGAAGATGACTATTTGTCCCTGAATAAACTTAGTGTTTGATTGAATGGTTAGTGTATCAGCAAAAATGGAGTTTTCTAGGCGCAGCCTGTTCCTTGGAGTTATTCTAGTAATCACCATCACAACGTCCATTATTTTCTTTGCCAATGTAGAGGCAAGAGAATATTATACTCATTGGATTATTAGTATCAGTGCATCTACGACAGCTTTGCTGGCCATTTCAATCGTATATCAGCAAAAGCACCATCATAGACTGATCGAAAAAGCCGACGTTGCTCTCGCAACAGCTTTAGGATTATCACTTTGTGCCGAAATTTTTTGGGCAACAAATGAGATAATACTAGAAGTCGTGCCACCCGTTCCGTCATTGGCAGATGCATTCTCTATTTTTGCCTATGCTTCATTAGGATACTATGTATTCTCAACATATCTTCGATTTTACAAGCAATTCCATTTTAATTATGCACTTACAATTGCCGCCATAATCGCGAGTGCGATATTCCTTATCTTCATTATTACGCAGACTCTGAATTTTGCTGACCTTTCATCTTATAGAGGAATAGCAGTCTTCACAGTAATTATCGCTTATCCCATTCTGGATGCAATCATTATGGTTCCAGCATTTTTGATTGTAATCAATTACAAGAAGGAGCCTCAATGGTTCACTCCTTGGGTCTTCAAATCCGCAGGTATTTTTCTTGTCGTAATTTCAGATAGCTGGTTCGCATTATTTGTTGTTACATCCATGACCAACGAATTATGGCCATCCGCGATGATCTTTGCAGCTCATAACGTTATCATTGCCGCTGGTTTACTTTGGTACGTACTATCTCTAGCCACTTCTCGCACAGATACAACCTTCACTAAGTCAGATAATTCGGATTCTGCGGACAGCAACACACAACAGTCCGACATCCACATTCCAAGATTAAATAGTTTCAAGGCCAGGGCGACGTCCAGTTATATAATTTTCTTTACTCTAGCCGCGCTATCAGTTTTATCGATCGTATTGATTGTTACAAACTTGTTTCCATCTCTGATATCTATTTGGTCAGTAGATCGCTTGACATTTTTTGCTTCATCTGATACCACTGAAGGAACGCATGAAAAGGCAATTTCTGCCAACATCGTGAAAATCGGTGCCCTTCTACCGCTAAGCGGAGTATCATCATCTTCTGGAAAATCCACAGAAGCTGCATTGGATAGGGCACTTAACGATGTAAATGCATATTTCTCAGATACTAATTCTAGCATACGCTATGACTTGGTGGTACATGATACTGAATCAGATCCCATAACGAGCCTTGAAAAGCTAAGGCTTCTAGCAAAGGATGATATTCGGATAGTGGTAGGTCCTGCCACAAGCGCAGAATTGGAAGCAGTTAAAGAATATGCAGATAAAAACAATATTATCATTGTTAGTCATTCTAGCACGGCCCCATCACTAGCCATTGAAGGAGATAATATCTTTAGGTTCGTCCCCAATGATCTTCAACAGGCCGAGGCAATTTCAAGAGTAATGTGGGACCAAGGAATAAGAATGGTGATCCCTTTCTGGAGGGATGATATTTTTGGTCATGAGCTAATGCAAGCGGTCAGAGCCAGTTTTGAGAAGATGGGAGGTGAATTTGATAAAGATTCTGAGAATATTGGGTATGCCCCCCGAACTGGACAATTGGCAGCAAGTTTACACAGAATCAACTTCATTATGTGGGATAATGCTTTGAAATTCTTAGAATCAAGAGTTCAGAATGCGTTAACTAAATACGCTCCTGACAAAATTGGTGTTTATATGGTCTCCCTTGATGAAGTAACTCCTATATTTATTCAAGCGTATAACCACCCAATACTCTCTAAGGTAAAGTGGTACGGAAGCGATGGAACTGCCCTCAATGAAAAGCTTATCAGAAACCATGAATCTGCTCTCTTTGCTGTAAATACCTCCTTCACTAATCCTATCTATGGATTCCAAAATATGAAAAATGAGAAACTAGCCAACTTGTTGGCGGAGATTCGATCACAAGTACATGTCTCCCCGTCGCCCTATTCCGCTGTCGCATATGACATATTCTGGGTCGCAGCTATGACTGAGAATATTACAAGAAACATCGAAAGCAACGTCACCTCAAATCAAGATATCCAAGTCCTTAAGAACGCCTTAATAAATTCTGCAAATTCATATTTGGGAGTGACTGGCAATACAACTCTTAATAGAATGGGGGACAGAGCTTATGGCGAATACGATTACTGGAAGGTAACCGCCAACGCCGGTGAAGGTCAAGCACCAATATTTTCTTGGAACAGGACGAATTGATAGCTGATAGATCAGTAAACGAATGATATGATAGTAGGGATTATCAGATATTCATTGTGCGTCGTTGTGAATTGTTTAGTTTGCAAAACCAACAACGACTTGGAAGTTACAGAATAAAATCTCACATTGTATCACTAATCTCTACACCCATAATGTTGCCAATTTTAAATGCGACACCGGTATATGGGATAATCATTCTTAATTCCTTATGATGATCCAAGATGAGGAAGAATTTGTTCGTAGAAAAAATTCTCAAAAAAGGAAGAACAAACCAGAACAAATCTGTTACTGAATGAGTGTAGACCTCCCAACATCCATTTTCTTCTTTATTCCCGCTTCAATAGGCTAGGCGAGTATTTCCTCATATCTCAACCGAGCCGTTGTTGCTACTAGTTAACCCAAGATACTTATCTGCCAAATAACTGATCACACGCCTCCTTACCGACATCTTCAACACACCGTTCGTACATATCGCCGAAAGGATCACCTCCGAAGGGCTCTTCCTGCGAAAATGGTAATTGTGGCAGCTGTTCAAGAGGAGCCTGCTCACTTTGGATATTTCCCAAAGTCAATGGAACTGTGATCTCCTGACTGTCTCTTAGGACCTGAATCTGGACGCTGTCTCCTACTTCTTTTGTGTCCAGGTATAATTGGATATCTTGGATTGTGCTAACATCCACTTCATCTATCCCAACAACAATATCTCCCCCGAGCTTAAATTCACTTCCGTTTATGTTAGCAATCTTGTATCCCCCTCTAATCCCAGCCTTATCTGCCGGTCCCCCCGAGATTATATCTTCTATAAGGAAACCCTTCTGCGACTGTGTCAGATTCATTAATTCAGCCAATTCTGGTGTCATATTGATGCCGTTTATTCCCAATGCGGGTCTGTGTTGTTGCTGTTTTGATTCCATGTTTGGTTGGAACATATTTTCAGCTTCCTGGTTCGGTCTGGCGGCAAGTATCATATCGATATGTTGGGTCTTTCCATCCCTAATAGCCGATAATTCAATATTGTCACCAACGGCCTTTTGTTCTTCCAAATAAGAAAGTAGATCTTCCATAGCTCTAACACTTTGGTTGTCGACTGCAACAATTACGTCCCCTCCTAGTCTAATGTCCTGCCCATCCACCGCTGTAAGCACATCTCCTCCACGTATACCGGCTTTGTCAGCAGGGCTGTCCGCGGTGATATCTACTACAAGAATACCTTTTGTATCATTTAAGTGCGTTGCATTTGAGATTTCAGGAGATACAGTTATTCCAGAGATGCCCATATAAGGATGCTCGTAGGACCCATTTTTTAATAGCGATGATACTACCTTCTGAACCATATTCGATGGGATTGCGAATCCCACTCCCGAGTAGACTCCCGTGTTCGAAAATATTGCTGTGTTCACACCCACCATTTCTCCCTTAGTATTAAGCAGCGGTCCGCCTGAGTTACCCGGGTTTATCGCCGCATCAGTCTGAATTATGTTCGATATCGAATATCCAGTGATATCATTTGGTAAAACTCGTCCCATCTGGCTTATGACCCCGGATGTCAGAGTTCCGCTAAGACCGAATGGATTACCAATTGCAATAACTTGTTCCCCTACTTGTAAGGCTGAGGAATTTGCGGCTTTTAGCGGCGGAATTTGTTTCTGGAAACCATCATCAGTTATTCGTAACACGGCGATGTCTGAATAAGGATCTTGTCCGATTATCTTAGCAGAATAAGAATCCCCATCTACAAATGTAACTTCAACACTATTAGGATCGGAAATCACATGATAGTTGGTGAGGATATGTCCATCCTGATCGTATACAAATCCTGAACCTAATGCGACACCATTCTGAGGGATCTGCTCCCCGTTCCTTAACACAAGGCTATTGCTAATAGGACTTGTGCTAGTTATTTGTACAACAGAATTTTCGGTTTTGTTAAAGATTTGAGGTAATGTCAGTGCATCTGAAGCTGATATTGATGCCGACAACGAATTATTCATGACAACGTTACTTGAGTTATCATTTGACTGTTGGGCTATTGCTTCTGACAAGGGAATGCCAAAGCACATAGAAGTAGTCAATATGGCTATTACGACAAACCAAATATAATTGGGCATGAAAACAATGTAACGAATTCTGTTATTTATATGTTGACAATTATGTCATAAAGTCAGTGTCCAAGTGTCAATTTAAAGTATCTTTGAAAGATACTCTTTTGAACATGAAAAGCTATTAAAATGGTCGTGCTGTGGAGTACGAATTGATTTTATGTCTTAAATCGCTCTGTTGCCATATCGCAAAATAAGAAGTTAAAATAAGAGTCCTTTGGTGGCTTTAAACTATATCAATCTGTCCACTTCATCAACTATGCGATGTAGAATGTTCATAGACTTGTAATTCTCACAAAGTAATCGTTGAATGTTTCTCATCCATTTGATTAATGAATCAAGGTCCTCTCAGACAAGGCTATTATTCCGAGGATCATATCTACTTCTTATCGCTTCTATAGTCCACATTTATGTTTTTAACAGCTGCCCCATTCCTCCTTCAGAATGCGACAGTTTTTTTATGGACAGCCGACTTCTGGATGAGATTTTAAGCACCATCGATTGTTAGATAGATAGAGTAAGAAGATCCTGAGCGTGAACTTAAACATATATCATTTGTAATCCTTAATCGTGATCAACTAAACGTCGATTCTAATCAGATATTCTATTTGCAATAGGGGCTTCTTGTTCTTCCTCCATCTTATTATCTTGCGTTGCACGTTTTCGCCGCCTCTTTCTTACTTCATTAAGAATCTGGCAAATCGTTTCTTCTGAGACTTTTGCAATTTTTGAGTCACACTCCATTCCCTGTGCGTCTAATACCTCTTCAGTAACTGAAATGACTTCATCTTTGTTGTCTTTCTCCTCTTGTGTTAGCAGATTCAGACTCATAAATCGGAAGAACGCAAATTCACTCATTTTCTTATTCTACCCAATTTAAATATACGAGGCCTCGAACTTTTATTGTTTTCCAGAGAGAGATTTATTCAATCAATGTTAGCTGAACGCGTTACTATGGCATTATATTTAAAGTTAAATTGTATGCCATAATTCCAATTTACACGATTAGTTATCCTGAGTTCACGCAAATATAGTGTGCCGCCCTAAAGGTAGTTGTATTCGTCTATCGTTACAGGGCTAATAGTGTGGGCTCATGACTTGCTGTTATGTCAAACCGTCGTCGTGATGCTATCAAAAAGAAGTTTCAGATAACCGTCAAACCTACGTCAAGTACTCATCAAAATGGGTTGTACACCTATGCATAATCGTCAAAAAATTGCTCAGTACTTGTTGAATTATTGAACGGTGTGACGTACCTGTTGCCTAACAGTATGTATCTGGATATGAAAGTTACAAGGCGATTTCAATCTTTAGTCAACACATAATACAAAACTATTTAAATTTTAATCCATTATCCCTCTCGAAAATTAATGAGTAAAAGAATTCCAAAGTCGATCCAGGAGAAGGCAATCGCAAAATGGCTCGAAGGAAAAACTAGAGATCAGATAGCGCGCGAATTAAAAATAAGTGGAGGTAGCGTTTCGGCAATAATCAAAGGACGTAGAAGGAAGGATCGTGAATTTGATTTATTGAGGGTTGTGGCAGTGCAACTAAGAGAACTAAATACTGATGTTGAATCTTTTTCACTATTTATTCGATTGCGAGCACTGCTCAAGTCCGAGTATTTAGATAGCAGCAAAAGCATTGAGGCGGCAGAAGAAGAGAGAATTGATTCCACGATGGAGTCCTTAATCGTATTCTGTTTTATCCGAAAAATGTCGGTTCAAGAATTTGGGACTCGAGTCCACAGCCTATATCACGCAGCCGACAAGTTCGGAGTAGCACTACATGACTTGCCTGCTTATGTTGACCAGCTAGCTGGTAAGGCCATTATGCTGAGCTCCAAAAAGGAGCGTCTATTGAAGGATTATGAAGTTATAAAGGACGTAATTGCTGACATTCTGGACAGAGGTCCGCATATGCTTGAAGGATACCAAAAATTAAAAACCCGCCTACGAGACGTAGAAGACGAATGTAATCGGTACAAAACTGAGAATACTAATTTGAAAATAAAAATTGAGGCACCGAAAATACGTAGACGTAGAAAAGCTGCTCTAAAAAAGCTCATGTCCGAGTTTCGGTAGCTCGCTCGCCGATCCCTGCATTATGATTTTAGAGAATAACACATTAGTTTTGCTCTCGACAATGAGAAGGGATTGGTAGAGCTGGTAAAGATTTATTAAGATTCATGGTACGTGTACGAGAATTCGAAGAAAGTAATGTATTGTTATAGCCGCTTAAATCATTCGTTAAGTCATGTAAGGGTAGTGCAAATCAGCACAGGAGATAAATGATCCTAATTCTGAGATCTATAAGCAAATAAAAAACATATTAGATCATCATACCGTGTACTAGACCACGAATGCATTTGTAAACTAGTTTGAAGATATTGGAAGGGGATGGACCGAATGAAGATATGGAAATAGCCGGCTTTACAGGCAGATCCAGAGATGAAGAAAAAAAATGAATTAGATGCAATTCTCGGGCACAGTAGAGATCATTGTCAAACATATAATCACTACGGACAGTTCCACATTTTGTAGGGTTGCGTGGTCTTGTCTCATGATCACCTCTATAGAAGGTGCCTATTATGCCTTTATGAAGCCGATTCTGCCTAATGAATTGCTTCAAAATTTTATGCGACAAATCATACACTCACTCATGCATATCGATTTACTTTCTAGGCTTGCGCATGTGGTCAAGTTGAAAACTCTGTTACTATGCATTCGTCCATAGTAATCAAAGAAGGTGTTGAGCAAAAGTGGCAGTCTCAGCTATTGCTATGGCAGTGTATGTACGACTTAAGCTAAAGTCTAATTGCATGACGTCTCCAATATCAGCAACTCTATCAACAGTACATATTAGTCTTGCATTCTCCACTCCATTCCGCAACACAACCCGCAGTTTTGAAAAGCAAAAAGTAGTATTTCATGAGGTAATAAAACCTTTTTTTTATCATCACGATGACTAGGAGGCCAGAAATCCATCTAATCAGAAAGAGATGAATAAGCAATTCCTTCTTACTGCGATGCTTTCAATGTGAGATCAATGATTTGCAGTACCTGTTGGATGCACATCTGTCGGCTGAGTATCTTTTTTTCTCTTATGAGGTGTGGTGACCATCAACGCTACACCCATAAGGATTACGATCATGGCAATTACAGTAGTACCAGTAATTGATTCATGAAGTAATACCCAACCTAGTATCACGGCAATGACAGGGCTAACATAGGCAAATGTGTTGGCTAACGATGGTGTGGTCACTCTTAGGAGCCAATAAAAATCAGTGAAGCCAACTACTGTGACTATTAGAATAAGATAAACTAATGCGATCGATGATTGCCAGGATATATTTGATGATTCAAGACCTCGATATTCACCCAATGAAAAGCTTATCGCTGTGAGTATCAAACCTCCAGCAATCATTATCATTCCAGAGGATGCAAGAATACTTACTGGTAATTTTGACTTCGTTGAGTAAAGGGAACCGAGGGCCCACAATACTGAGCTTATTATTAAAGCGGTCGTACCCACAAGGCTTAACTCCCCTGTACTAAGTGAAGGTGCAACAAGGAGCATCAGCCCACCAAATCCAGCACAAAGCCCCATTATAGTTAGTTTTGATAATCGCCTCTTAAAAATTACAAGTGCAAGGATAGCAATCCATAGCGGAACAGTCGAATTCAAGAGTCCAGTGATCCCTGACGGAAGATATTGAGCTCCCCATGTCAGGATGCCCTGTCCACCGACCATCAGCAATGCACCCAATATTATTGCATCTCTCCATTGCGTTTTTCCTATATGTTCATGCACTTCTTGTTTTTGCGTCTTGTGTCTGTTCACCAAAGGCTGGACGAGATAAATTGAATATAGGGCTGAGCCAGCAATCATAAACCTAATCCCTGCACTAAGCAACGGGGGGATTGTATCAATCGAAATCTTGATGGCAAGAAAACTTGAACCATTGATTAACCAAAGTGTAAAGAGGACTATCCATATTTTTGATCGACCCTGCAATTTAACCGTCTGATGGAAATATATGTACGGGATTAAAATTGTTTGCAGGTAGTGGTGAGAGTAGAATCTCTCACTATGTATTTCAATTTCCCGACTAACAGATAGATTTCTTACACTTACTTGTTGATTAAATCTATGTTCTTCATGTTCCGATCAATAACAATAATAGTATGAAGTGTTTCTACAATTAGATTGGTAATAAAATTAGATCTCTCCCGATTGCCAACCACTTTGAAATCTATTATTATTAATCAAACAAAATCTACAGAACAAGTAAAGCAAGACCCAGATGAACCAGATGTAATAATTTTGCAAGGTGAAATTGAAAGTGAAAATGACGTCGATGATGTAAAAAGAAAGATAAAGGACTTATTGATACAATTCAAGATTGGCGAGTATGTAGCAATCACTGATCCACTAGATAATCACAAGATCTTAATAGTTGCAAAGAAGGATGCAGAAAGGTTAGATTCATTTCATTGCCATCATTGTGGAATGGAATTTATTGACGAAATTCAGCTTGGGATTCATCAGAGGTTACATTTGCCCTTCTGAGCTTTTTTAAAGACATTCTTATGGTAGTCACCATTGATCGATTTTTTATCGACCGAACTCCATGTCCCCTCAGGCTCGCATGCTATATGTGCAAGTGATTGTCAATTACATCCTTGAAAAGCATCGCCGACTGGCATAGGAACCAGCTATTTTCACGTACAGAGACTAATTTAGAGATTCGGCGGCTGCCACGATGAGACTAATAACTATGTTTTATTATGTATTCCGTGAGTCTGAGTGTCTTCATTTAGCAGTAGTATCGTTCTCCCATAAACCAAATGTGTTGTTCTCTGTATCCGAACATACAGCCAAATAACCCATACCGGGCACTGCCATTTTTGCCATTCTAACTTTTCCTCCCAGTTGTTCTACTTTGGAAGAATATTCCTCAACTGATTTTACATCAATATAATTTGTTATTCCCTGTTGCTCTGGCATCACTCTCTTCATCATTCCACCTGCGACGGCATTATTCCCATTGTGATCTGTAGTGGTTATTGCCCAATATTCAAGTCCTTCAGGTAATTTCTCTGGTGCCACTTTCTCGATGTTCCAGCCAAATAAATCATTGTAGAACTTTTTTGACCTATCAACATTGTCTGCAGGAATTTCAAAATGCACTATTGTTGGCATACCACAAAAAGAATACTCTATCTAATAAGTTAGTATGGGAAAAAAAGTATAGTTATATTGATATCATTCTTGGAGATCTGAGGTTATTAATAATCG
>JBOGPP010000011.1:0-3894 GCA_050748485.1 Nitrososphaeraceae archaeon
GGCATGGAAAGCAAATCATTGAAATCTGTCAACTTCGAAAAAAGGAATGGAATAATCCCTGTCGTAGTCCAGGATCACAAGACTAAGGAAGTGCTCATGTTGGCTTACGCCAATCAAGAAGCGTTAAAAAAAACCAATGTGACTGGAAACGCTTGGTTCTGGAGCACATCTAAGGGCAAGCTTTGGATGAAGGGGGAAGAATCTGGGAACATACAACCAGTCAGAGAAATCCGTATGGATTGTGACCTGGATGCAGTGCTATATATTGTTGAGTCTGACCGTCCTGCCTGTCACACAGGGCAGCGCTCGTGTTTCCATCACATGCTTACAGATTGACCCGAAATAAATATTTACTATGTAGACGGATCAAGGATTGACAAGGTTTTGAGATAATTTAGGTTTCTGATTTCGAGTAACGTGTGACGATTTCGTATACTAGAGTCAGTCTTTTTATTAAGCATGATTGGCACCTTTGAAAGTATACTGTTACACGTAACCCATCATATCCTTAAACATTTGGAATTGAAATCGGGAGGCCGTAAGCTGACCTCATGCAGTTTTTGCCAAAACCAACTGAATATGGCAACATGTTTGCAATCGATTGGACAATACGTTTACCCCTAATGAGATCTATTGTGTACGTTTGGCTCCGTGATCTTTCCAGATCGGATTGACTTCCTAATTTCGCGCGTAACAATGGTGCACAGAAAAATAGCTACGCTGGTAAGTACTATGGCACCTGCAGGAGCAACATTAGCAAAGTAAGAAATGATAATTCCCATAACAACTGACGCAACAGCTATACCTACTGAAATCACGGCAGTTTTCTTAAAACCCTTTCCAAATAATATTGCAGTTATGTTGGGCAGTACAATTAACGCAGATATCAAGAGAACGCCTACTAATCGAATCGATGTAACTACAGTTATTGCAGCGAGCACGATGAAAATATAGTTAGCAAATTTCACATTGATGCCACTTACCCTAGCTTGTTTATCGTCAAAAGTAATGTACATCAAACGCCTATACATTATTGCTATAATTGAAAGAATCGAAATACTGAGAAATACAATGGTAATAGTATCCTGAGTACTAATCAGCAAGATGCTTCCAAACAGGAAGCTAAAAAGGTCTAGAGAGTAACCCCCTGACAAACTTATTAGAACTATTCCAATAGCTAGTCCGGATGAAAGCAAGATTGCGACCGAAGAATCTGGCGGGATCTTGATGGAATCCGTCATTTTTGTAATTCCCAACGCGGCGATCAAAGTAAAGGCGTATGCCGTCCATATTGGATATAGATTGAAGAATAATCCTATAGATAAACCACCAAAAGCAACATGAGACATCGCGTCTCCAAATAGTGAATGCTTTCTAAGAACTAGAAATAGACCGATAGCAGAACATATAGTGGCAACAGCAATGCCCGAGATTAATGCACGTTGCATGAATCCGAACTCCAAAATTTCCAAGATGGCCATTTTACTAAACCTATTTGGTTTTAGGTGGATGGAACATTTTGAGGATTGGATTTGGCATTGAATTGATGTAGCCTTAAATGTGCCTGCATTGCGGATTCATAATACGTCTTGAGCATGTTCTCATCACCAAAGAAATCTTTCGCATCTCCATGAAAATGCATCTTTCTGTTTATGCACGCGACTTTATTGGCAAGCTTACTTATGGCATCTAAATCATGCGAAGACAAGATAATGGATATTTTTTCTTCTGCATTGAGCTTTCGAATCAGATCATAAAATTTATCTTGTGTGTCTTCGTCTATACCGCTTGTGGGCTCATCTAATATTAGTAGCTTAGGATTATGTACCATGGCCTTAGCGATTAGGACTCTTTGTTGTTGTCCGCCTGATAGCTCGTTGAACCTTTTATTCTTCTTATCAGTTAATCCCACTATCTGCATTGCTTTATGGACTTGGTCCCTTGCATAACTTCGACTAAACTTCTCGAGGGACCCAAGCAATCCGAAAGAAATAATCTCCTCTATGTTTGCAGGAAAGCTTTGTTCAATTGATGTATGTTGAGGAACATATCCTACTTTGCTTAACAATACTTTTCTATTTTTCATAATCTCTTTTCCAAAAAGTTTAACAGTACCCCTATAATCTGGCAGAATTCCAAGGATGCAATTAAAAAGAGTGGTCTTTCCCGCACCATTAGGGCCTATTATCCCCAGCAGGTCAGCTTGCTCCATAACAAAGGAAATATCATCTAAGGAGAGAAATGAGGAATCGTACCAATATGATAAGTGGTCTATTTCCACTATTGGATTAGCAGAAGTTAGACTGAGCATTCCAAACCTACTTTCAAATTAGAAATATTTTGCTCCATCTTGTCGAGATACCCTATTCCTGTGTCCCT
Source organism: Nitrososphaeraceae archaeon (assembly GCA_050748485.1). Lineage (GTDB taxonomy): Archaea > Thermoproteota > Nitrososphaeria > Nitrososphaerales > Nitrososphaeraceae > TH5896. The sequence goes on from JBOGPP010000011.1 coordinate 2,380, forward strand.
TTCTTCCTTCTCAATCCCTTCCAACGGGCTCAATACGAGTACCTTGCCATTTGGGATTTCTTGAGCAATAACTTCAGCAAATCTAGTGTCTACCAATTCCTCTGCATAAATAACATTCAGCCCAAGATCATCGGCCAATCTTATAGTTTGCTCAATTCGTTGAGGTAGAACCTCCCCCTCTGGTGAGATTCCTTGGACACTATGTTGAATTAGTCCATATCTATTGGCAAAGTAGCCAAATGCATCATGAAATGCAACAAAATCCTTCTTGTTGCAGGTTTGAAGTACATTTTTTATTTCAGAATCTAACGCATCTAACTCCGCAGTAAAGTTCATCGCATTATTCTGGTAGTAGAGTTTGTTATTAGGATCGATTTCTATTAACGCATTTTCGACTTGCTGTACTTGGGCCTTTGCAAGGACGGGATCCAGCCAAACATGAGGATTTCTTGTTTTACTACCTTGAGACAAATTCAAGAGAGAGCTTGTATCGACCAAATTATCATTGTTGATCCTGCCTATCCAAGAATCCTCAAATCCCAGACCGTTGAAGAATACTACATCTGCATTTTCTGCTTCTTGAAGTTGTTGGATCGTAGGCTCATAGTCATGTGGCTCTACACCGGCTGGAATGAGAGTCATTATGTTTACCCTATCCCCTCCTACTTGCTTCGCAAATTCATATATGGGAAAGAATGAGGCAACCACATTTATTTTTGATGATTGTTGTGCTATGGGTTCGGATAAATTAGAATTAGATATGACCAACGTTTTAGAGGTGTCATTCTCCAAGGCTACGTCGTTCTCAGAGGCGTGTATTAGTGAACTGCCCGGCGCAATAAAAAAGAAAACTGTGATAAGGAGAATGTGATAATAGATTGCCACAGATTAAGATGTCGCTAATAAGAATATAAGTGTTATTAATAATTTTAATATTCTCAAATAAATACTATTATTAACTTCCCTCGACGAAAATGCGTTGAGGGTATAAATCAATTCTTATACTCCATGCTAAATACAAGGGGAAGAATCCTGGTTGAATAATTAACATCAAATTCATTAGTTGAAGTTTTGGCATTTGGGAGAGCTTCGCATCTTAGGAGTGTGTCATCAACATCTTGAGCGGCAAAGTGCTATCTACAGCGTCAACACCTGCCTACACTTCGTGACTACCTCCCCCCATAACATAGCATAATTACAAGATATCATATATTAGACGCAACCAGTGTCGTACTAGATATTCAATCACTCACTATGAAATACAGGTCCCATTGAAGATATCTCCCTCATCCTACATCGCTATCAATTGAACGTTATCCATCTTTTTATTCGCTTGAAATTTTTTTGTCATATCTCTCATAGGTTTTGCATCACCTCTCAACAAAAACATCTCTAGACATCTATCTCGATCAATTTTGCTATGCAGATGAGTTGCTATTAGTTCATCATAGGCATGTCTTAGATTGCTTATTTCGTCATCAGAAGCTTCGTTATGAATAACCAATAGTATTGCGT
>JBOGPP010000012.1:0-6028 GCA_050748485.1 Nitrososphaeraceae archaeon
GATCAGGTTTAACTAAGATTTCAAATTTATTACCTTCAATTACCAATTTTACGACAGTCATCTTCGATTCAGGCATATATCCATCCCTCATTCTTAGACCGCTTGGATGCAATATATGTATAGTGCAGTATTATGATGGGTGCTCTAGCCAAGTAGTGGATTGAATTATTATCAAAAGCAAGGCAGGTTTTTTTATGAATGGTCGAGAATGAATCAGTAGAATTGGATACCACAAATGTTCTATATACGTGGAACAATGTAGAAATTACGAATTTCGGAGAGTGGAAAAAATTTGCCTTATTTGTCCTATTTTCCAAACTGAAATAATATTTTTTAATTTTTTGAGCCCTGCCTAGCCTCTTTTTTTTGACCTTCTACTCCGCTAAATCGGCATTCTATTGCAGGACATCATGGTAGAATGCGTTAGTCTAGAGCAAATTTCCTTTATAGTGATAGATTCACATTCAAACAAGTCCTTAGTTTGCAAGTTACTTAGAAGTATTTTTTGGTTTTCATCTTTTATTTTTTATGGGTTCCTTTTCGAGCGTGTATGCAGGTAGGTATTTTCAGTCGTCTCTTGGTGCAGCTTGATCGAGAATCGAGCGATCTATGGAATCTTCTATAGTATTACAATGTTGAAATCATAGATTTTGAAATTGGGCTAGTATTTCAGAACCTACAAATTGATAATTCACAGTATTCACCCCTCAGACACATCGAGACTAGAGATAAAAATAAAGTATTCACCCGAAGCTGGTCGACCAAAAAGGCAAAATGGAAATAAAAAGGGAGGAATCTCTCATTCCGTTACGTATGCTCTTTCTCCATGCTGTGAAAGATCCAGACCGACTTCTTCTTCCTTTGGTGTAACTCGTATTCCACCAGGCCAGACAAGGTCCATCACCTTAATTATAAGTGCCGTAATGCCAACCGCCCACGCTAAGGCTGCAAACGCACCTATAGCATTGTTTAACAACTGAACAGGATTTCCAAATGCAAGACCATCAGCTATTGGAGTGTATATAGTCTGAGCGAAGACTCCTGTTAAGAGTGCACCTGCTAGACCACCTATACCATGAACAGCCCATGTGTCAAGTGCATCATCCCACTTTCTCCGGTTCTTGAATACTACTGCTGCGTAGCAAACAAGCGATGCAACAATGCCTATTATCAACGCCGCCATTGGTCCTACAAAACCTGAAGCTGGGGTAATTGCAACTAACCCGGCTACTGCACCTGTAGCGGCCCCTACCGTAGAGGGTCTCCCTGTATGTGCCCAAGAAATTAACATCCATGTTAAAGCTGCAGTTCCAGTTGCAATCTGTGTTGCAACGAATGCGCTAGTTGCGTTGGTTCCCGCCGCACCAGCTGAACCAGCATTAAACCCGAACCAGCCAAACCACAGCAAAGACGCACCTAGCACTATCAGAGGAACATTGTGTGGTTCCATTGGAACCTTTCCATATCCTAATCGTCGGCCGAGCATTATAGCTGCCACTAATCCTGCCCAACCTGATGTAATGTGGATTACGGTACCCCCTGCAAAGTCAAGTGACGGCAGTGCGCCAGTCCACCCCACAGCCGTTCCTCCTGAACCTAGAGACCATGTCCAGTGGGCGGCAAAATCATACACAAAAGTAGCCCAAATAACTACAAATACTACATAAGCACTCCACTTCATTCTTTCCGCTAATGACGCAACAATAAGAGCCGGTGTGATTATTGCGAACATCATTTGGAAGATCATAAACGTTGCGTGAGGTATCGTTATAGCGTACACATCTGATGGAACGTCATGAAATACGTAATTCAAACCAGCCCAATCAAAATTCCCTATAAAGCCATGACCTGTTGCATCCGGACCAAACGCTAGGGAGTATCCCCAAAGAACCCATTGAACAGTCACCAGTCCTACAGCCATGAAAACCATATGAATTGTACTTACAGCGTTCTTGTGTCTTGCCAAACCGCCATAGAACATGGCCAAACCGGCTGGTGTCATGACTAGAACAAGAGCAGAAGCAGTAAGCATCCAAGCATTATCTCCTGAATTTATTTCACATGGTATCAAATTACCCTCTTCATCGAGCAGATAATCACCGGTACTTTCGTCAGTCTGGAAACAACCAAATTGGATGCCTGATTGGTTTTCAGTATACCCTGATGCATTGTTTACCGAGCTCAAAGAGGCCAGCACGCCCAAAATTGCAAGACCTGGAAAGATAGCTAGCAGTCGTGACTTTTGCATTATAGTGCATTCCACCTAGTAGGCACTATAAAAAATATAACTAGCTTTCTGTCTGCACCATGGTTATAATAATAAGGTTTAAATGTTTCATTATTAACTCAATACTCTTTTTTTATGATATTAGTTCTTGATCAAGATATAAACTAGTTGTTTGCCTATTCTGGTTCGCAACTATCTCGAGTGTTTTAGTTATCAAATACTAGGAAAGCTCCGAAGGACAGAATTATGAAAAAATATGGTCGTTCTCCTACTCGATCATTTACCAGCTCGTAAACCCTTTTTGGTTCCCCTAAAGGCTCCGTCGATCCCAGGATATGACCTATTCAGATCATCACTCTTCAATTAACAACAACCAGCGGTAAACTGTACGACTCCGGTCTTTCACTTAGCGACCCAACCCAATTGTCTTTCATCGAGTAAAGTTTAAAGAGTATAAGACAGATATAGTAATTTGTGATTTTACCTTCTTCCTTGCAAACCGGAGTCATCGTAACGATCTTATTTTTGCCTGCGTTGACATTCATCCTGTCCACGCCACTACCTATGATAAGTGCAACAGGCGCTGGTACGTCCGAAGACATACCTGCAGGAGTTAATGATCCAACATTGTCTCAAAGTTCCACTCCTAACATGTCTAACACAACTTCTGAAGACATACCTGCAGGAGTTAATGATCCAACGGTACTGTTACCGAATCCATGAACAAACTAATTTCATCCTCGAGATTTTGAATATTTAGCCGGATATTATCTGTTAATATGGGCTATTTTCGGTAGATTTTTAATAGCCTCTGGTTAACAATGTAAAGTTGGTTCAGGCGCCTTCTCTAGATCTTGTGAGTAAAACTAATGAACGCATCGTATTGAGGTTTAACAATGTTCCCAGGCAATATGTTAATGCGATTAGAAGAATTATGATAAGTGAAGTTCCCACATTGGCAATTGATGATGTGGTTATGATGGAAAACTCATCTGTAATGCACGACGAAGCAATCGCGCATAGATTAGGATTGATTCCGCTCCGTACCGATCTAAACAGATTTGTTCTGCCGGAAGATTGTGATTGTAATAATTCTTTAGGTTGCTCAAAATGCAGAGTGTTGTTAATATTAGATTCCGAAGCCACCGACAAGACCAAGATCGTAACTTCAGGAGAATTGGTTTCGGAAGACGACATGGTTAGACCAGTAAGTAGTGGTATTCCAATCATAATTTTAGCACCTTCTCAAAAATTAAAGTTTGAAGCTTATGCCAGACTTGGATTGGGAAGCACTCATGCGAAGTGGCAGCCGACCACTTGTTCGACAGTTACAGATGGAACCGAACAAAATCAATCAATCTTGACTGTCGAAACTACTGGGGCGCTTACGGCTGAAGAGACAATAGACGCTGCTATTCAGAGACTGAATTCAAAGGTAAAAGGCTTTACCGATGCTGTCACATCTTTGCAAGTTCCTGGAACGACATAGGCAAGTACATTTATTTGGGGATTCAAAAGCTAACATGCCTATACAAGGCATGCAAACTGACGGTGTTATCGCAGATACAGTATGGGCACTTAGAATGGCATCCAAAAGTACAAAGGCGCCCCTATGGAAAGATATGGAACGCAGACTTCTTAATGCCAGAAGTAACAGACGAGAGGTAAATGTAGATAAATTGTCAAAGTTTACTAAGCAAGGTGACGTGATTATTGTTCCAGGTAAAATACTCGGTGCCGGAAATTTGGGTCATTCAATTATAATATATGCATATTCAATTTCAAAATTAGCTGCGAGGAAGATAAATGGAGCTGGTGGTCAGATCCTCGAGCTTCGAGACCTCATTCAAAGGTATCCTAATGGATCGGGAGTGAAGATAATTGGATAAGAAGCAGCCACCATCGACAATTATCGTTGATATAGCAAATTGCATTGCGGGCAGAACTTGTTCGCGCATTTCCAAGCTTTTGCTGGAAGGTAACAAAGTATCCGTTATAAATGCGGAAAAAGCCATGATATCGGGAAACAGGTACAAAACAATAGAGATCTATAAAGAGTATCTAGAGATAAGTTCGGTCACTAACCCCATTCATGGTCCATTTCACCCTCGCAGGCCTGACACAATATTGACCAAAATGGTAAGAGGTATGATCCCTAAACGCAAGGCAAGTGGCATAGAGGCGTTCAAGCAATTGAGGGTATATATCGGCGTGCCTGAAAAATTGAGTCGTGAGGAGCCAAAAATTTTCGAAGATTGCAGAATAAGAAAACCCGAGTCATATTATATTACCGTTGGAGATGTGGCCAAACAAATTGGATGGAAGGGCGAATACAATTAATGAACAAGATAGATCTTTATCCAGGACAACGTAAAACAAGTAGGGCTACTGCCACTATAGCAAAGGGTAACGGTAAAGTCAGAATAAACAATATTCCTGCTGAAGTCATGGAACCAGAAGTTGCAAGAGAAGTGGTGTTGGTTCCAATCCATTTGATCGGAGAAATAAGAAATAAGATAGATCTTAGTGTAAAGGTACACGGAGGAGGATTCATGGGACAAGCTTTCGCCAGCGCAGTTGCCATTTCTAGAGCTCTGGCTGGAGAGGGGAAAGGAGGAAGAGATCCTAAAGATCATCCTCTGTCAAAGAGCATTCGTGAAGAGATAAGGAGGAAAATCACAGAATACGATCGCCATTTTTTGGCAGGCGATCCTCGACAGACTGAATCAAAGAAATTTGGCGGTCCCAGTGCTAGGCGTAGGAAACAAAAGTCATACAGATGATCCAAATATACCTTCTTTTCATGCAAAACAAATAGGACACATATTTAATTGTCCTCGAAGAAGTGATCATTTCTTCACTAATTCCAGTGATAGTAATTATTGTCATATTCCTACGCATCTCTGTTGGATTGCTTTGTAAGATTCCTACGATCAGGCGTAAGATAATATTCAGCGAGTTTTTTTTGGTAACAATCTCCGCAAAGATAGCCATCTCCTGCAAGATTCCACTGAGCCATCGGTTTGAACCGCAGGACAACAGCATTCTTGCACCAAATGCACTTTGCTAGATTCTTGGTCAACTTGGTATTTAACATCCTTGAACGATAGACCAATTAAAAGTTACTTCTTGAGTGTGATCATAAACTGACGATTTATTATGATCACGAAAGAGTCCTATAGATCCAAATTAAATCCGCGATCCGCGATTCGTCATTTGAATATTATACGCGTGAATACAGAACGAACTCTGGTATCAAAGGATTTAATATGGGTCAGTAATTAATGAACCTGCCAACATGGGATCAGTTGGAAAAGTAGCATTTGTAGCTATACTTGGTTTGGGTGCGATAACTGGTGTTTTAGTGTATTACGTCTTTGGGCAAGCTTCTCCAGGTCCTGGAGTAATAGAATCAATTTATCGTCAAAATTTGCCTACCTCTAATGATGTTACGCAAGATACTACTCAGGCTTTATCTGAAGGAGTGAACGCTACATCAACCAACGCTACATCAACCAACGCTACCCTATCATAATTTAATCGAAGAACCAATAGGCCCTCACGTTCCCTAATGCGTATCCTACAAGGAAGTTCACAAATCTGTAAACAGTAAAACTTTTGACTCTTACGAACGTTGATATATACATATATTAAGCATTTTGAAGTACATTGACTAATGGTCTTTCTTGAGGTCAATGACCTTCATGCAAATATCGATAATAAGGAAATTCTGAATGGGTTAAATTTGAAGGTTGACAAAGGTGAGGTTCATGTAATTATGGGCCCGAATGGCTCTGGCAA
>JBOGPP010000013.1:0-5235 GCA_050748485.1 Nitrososphaeraceae archaeon
TGAAGTGTTGACAGATATACAATAAGTTGAATGCCTTTGATGTAAGCAGGAAAAAGGTAACGGCCTGGTGTGAGAACTGTAACCTAGTGTTTGATGACAGATGGACCGCAAAATCTCACACAGAAAACGAGCGACACACTGTAAGAGTTTCAGAGTTTTGGATTACGGGTAAAAGATAAATTCCTAATTTGGATTCATTGTAAACAATCTATTTTTTCGGATTGCTAAAAATCCTCTGAACCTACCTGCATACCATTTTTGAACATCCTTTTACTAAATAGAAATAATACTCTGTCTAGACCAAAAGTCGAAACCTTCTAAATTCAGTTAGCTAAATGCTCGAACAAATGCAACTTCACCGAACTTTCACGAACTCATATTGCATAGGATAGCAGTAATTTAGACAAATTTACTTAATTCTTTTATGCATGGGTTTCGTTATTAGGTTGTAAATGCAGCCATCAGACATACTTTCCAGAATGTATCAAACAGACACAATACATGACAAGGTCTATCCCAAATTGGAAGAAGAATCGAGGCAGGACTTTGATGATATCCTTCAAACTAATATCTTTAACGTTATGCTAAATAGGAGATCACAGAGGAAATTTGAAGACAGGCCGATCGAAGACTGGAAAATGGACATGATTTTTGCCGCAGCCGACACTGCTCCAACAGCAGGTGGATTTCAAGGATTCGAGATATATCATGTAACAGATGCGCAAGTTAAGACAAAGTTGGTAGAGGCCGCAAACAAACAACCTTACGTCAACTCTCCTGCAGTACTTGTGTTTTGTATGAATCCTTCAAGAGTCAAATTAAACTTTCCCCAGGCCGTTCTTCAGAAATTTTCACTTCAAGACGCTACATTAGCCGCAGCATACTCTCAGCTTGCCGCACATGCACTAGGATTGAGATCCATATGGATCGGAATGATTGATGAAGAGAAGGTGAAGCAGGCCTTGTCTAGTGAATATGTCCCTTCGTCTATACTTTGTTTAGGATACCCACTAAAGTTGCTCCATCCAAAACCAAAGAGAAATCTCAAGGAGCTCATTCATGAGGTATGAAAGGAATTTATAATTGCATCGAGAATGCTTCCGACGTATGGAGATTTATGACTGGACTAAACTGTGGAAGCCGGTATAGGAGCCCATTCTAACTGGAACATAGTAAATCTCATAGATGATCCTAGCTGGCAGTATACTCGAAGGCAGATCAAATTATGTAGGGGAAGGGGCCTGCTCTTATTAGATTCTAATTCAATAATAAGCCTCGACCGGAAATTAGTCGACTTTGTAATTTTCTTAAGTGAAGGCGATTTGCATTATTTCTACGATCATTTGTAAGTATTTGTATTATGGAGTAAGAGGTTTAAGTGAATCCTGGCTGAAAGTCGAGAAATACTCATAATGAGAATGGACCCTTAATTTGATGTGTAAACATTGTATGGCTTTCCCGTTTCAAGATTAACATACTTCCATTCAGCTTCTGAGGTGACAAGCGCATGATATTCGGATTGAAGACTCGGATGTAATAACTTGAATACATTCTCTCCAATTGAGACCTTATTAGAATCAGTTAGAGAAGTTATCTTTGCAGCTACGTTCATCCCATATCCCAGGATATCAATTGGGGAGCTCTGATCATATCCGTATTGGACAACTACGTTCTCTCCTTCGTCTATACCAACCTTAACAGAAAGCTCCGGGAAATCTAGTTTACTAAGAATAGGATTGATTCCTTCTCTTAACACATTAACCATTGATTTTCCGCATTCGACTGATTTATCACATGTAAGGTATCTGTTGAAGCCGTACGGAAAGAACGCTATAACGGCATCGCCTACATATTTCAATACATATCCTTCATAACTTTCAATCACTGTAGACAGTTCGTGCGAAAATGCTCTAATAATTGTCACCAATTTTTCTGCCGGTAAAGTCATACTCATTTTAGTCGAGCCTACTAGATCTGCGTACATGATTACAAGTGGAACCTTTGAACTGACGTGTTTGCGTAGGAAATCCTGGCTCCGCTTGATCGAGGTATTGTACTGGTAGCGTTCCTTTAAGGCGTTGACTAGTCGGTCCTGCCTCTGCGTAGACAAGGTCTGCAGATCAACGAGTTCGTTTGTGCCCCCTCCACCCGTTTCCGGTCCATGATATTCTATATATTCGTCAGATCTCTTGTCACTCATTTATTTATGAGAGCCACCCTTGTCACTAGGCCATACTTTTGGAAAGTTATGCCATTTCTCAATGAACGCTTCTCTAATGCATATTTCCTGTCCATTATGAGAAGAACTCACATTTGATGCCACTGCTTTTCCTAGCCACTTTGTACGTTTGACTCATATATCAACATGATACTATCAAATTAGAGGACCAACTTGCTTCTCCATAAAGAAGCATTTTGAAGAGATCTGATATCCATTAACGGCTCAACGCGTGACTAGCGTCGGTTGTATCTGATCTATCAAATTCATCGTGAGCTTGCCTAAACGTCGTTCGAGATATTTCATTGCCGGAATGTAGCAGAATCAGAACCTAGTGGTTATATAAGTTGACTTTCACGATAGTGTATCAACAAATTATATCAATATTCGCTACATCTCGCCTCCACATTTGGAAAACTAATCCACAGTATTGAAATCCTCAGCGATTAAGAAGAGCTGCTTGTAATGATACAAGTTAGTATTCATTGTACCTCGATTTCCGCGTGCAGAGTACCTCCCGATTCGAGTTGATTCAAGAATTCCAACAGCTGAAGATAACAATTTTCTCCTGTTAGGGTCCTCTCGGTCAAAACACCACTGTACAGCTCGATCCTTACAGTGATAGACGTTTCTCCAAGTTGGAGACGAATCCTGTTGGGTTCCAATCATGTATCCCAATCGATGATCAGTAAATCATTCTCTTATTCGTTTTGGAATTATCTTTGAATATCTGTAGCAACTTGCGATATTTCTTCCAAACAAATTTCTTCTCTGCGTTGCAGATCGACGAATCTAGTGGTTAACATTGATGAATGCATCTTATTTGAACCAAATCGTACCCTTGACATAAAAATGGTTCATCCAGATCCAAATCTGAGTACTTCATTCTGGTCCCTTCAAAAGGCGTTTATTTGCTCTCCGTCAGAATTTTGTCTCTAATTTCAGAACGGATGTCTTCAAGCGCGAAATGGAGGTTAGAACAATCAGAAAGTTTCTCTTCTATTTGCTCCTGACTAACTTCCCTGTGACATAGAACGCCATTCTGGTCATAGTATGTCAGTCCGATACCATCGACCTGTTCTGTATCATCAGGCAACGATTTAGACGTATCCAAAATAGCGCTTGAAAGCCAGAGGGTGTAGTCAGATATTCCTCGCAAATCTTCGAACAGAGCAGGATATTTCTTTAACTGATCTGAGTAGTTCATCGAAATTATCTTCTCTAGTATGCTCAAAACACTGTGCGATTCTTGCAGATGCTGCTCTAATACCAGGGAAATGAATTGCCCGCGCCTCTCATCTTGATCAGGCGGGCAAAAATGGTATGAAATTATGTCCCGAATAAGCGAATCTAATGACGACGCGCTAATAAGGTATTTTCCCCTTATCGAGTAATCACGTTCATACAATTTCTCCAATAAATTCTTGCGGTTACGCCCTTGAGCTGTAGACATCGTATCTCGATCTTTGATTGGCGACTATTAAAACTTCTTAGATCGTCGCCGACCCACAAACCTTTGCAAAATTTGAACGACCCGGCAAAAGATTTGGATGCCGCGGTCTATTTCAGCCAGATATCTTGTGAGTTGTTCATGAGTTGTTCATGAGTTGTTCATGAGTTGCTCAAGCATTCCGATACTTGATTTAATTGCCGTTCACAAAAAGTTGACGCCCTAGTTAAAAAAAAAGATAATTGGCGATGAATTCATCTGAAGGTATTCATCAAATGTCTGCTAAGATCAGAATGTGCCAAATCCAAAATGCACCTTCACCTTCGGAACGCTAGATAAAACTATATCTTCCACCTTCCTACAATTTCAAGGCCAAAAAAATTTACTTAATTTCCGTGTCTAGCTCCTTTATTCACCAAGAGCTTCGGCCTAGAGCTCTGATATGCCTAAAACCTGGCATCCTTTACTATTTGAATTGGTCCAAACACTTGCGCATCCTCTGCCAATTAGCCATTGCAGGGTCAAACTTCGCTAGCTGATCTACATAATCAGGAGGATTGTGATAACTATCTTTGTGTATGTTTCTGTGAACGTTAATGTTATTAGGCTTTTCATTGTTAGGCTTATTCAATGCAGAATTTACGTAACCGGGAAAATTCCCTGCTATCAGTGATGAAGACACCCTCTGCTGCTCGAATAGAGGTTTCTCAATAGACGAAGGGATATCTTTCTGCGACCGAATTGGAACATCATAGCCAAGCTCTTTGACCCTCTTCGCCTGGGCGTCAAGAAAGGGCATCGGGCAAGAACTTCCGGCAACAGGCGATTGAGTAACATCTTTTGTATTCTGAAAATTCCCGAATTCCTTTCCAGGCAACTGTGCATGGCTGCTGTCGATCCTAGTTCCAAATTGTTTATTCGATCGATCAGCCGAGGTGACACTTAGATGTGGCACCCTGTAATCGAATAGAATATTGGGCATGTTACGTCGATTTAAAGCATTTGCAATTTTTTGATCCCTGGTTTCTCCTGTTCCGCTATCTACTGGGTTTCCGGCACCCTCATGAATCGCGTCGATATGCCTTTGGGTGTTAGACCATCTATTTGATTTGTAATCTTCATATGGACAAAGCCATCCGTACGTCCGTCTAACCTTAACTTTAATGGGAGGAACCCTATGCGCGCCGGATGCAAACCCTTGATACAATTTAGCATTATTAGTATGACCGTTTCTTTCAAACATATGAATAATAATTGCATAAATCTCTCTTAAAAGGTTTTGAAAGATCAAAAAATGGTTAATAACCATTTCAAAGCAGGGAAAAGTAGGCTAATTGAAGTCAGACCTGGATGGTCTCAATAGGAGATCTCTTGAATAAGATATCAGATTGGAACATCAAATTTCGGGGTTGAACAACTGGCTATTCATTTACGTCAAGATAAGGCGTAAGGCGTACTCGAGCTTGAAAGCTAGCCATCAAAACTCCTCGAAATTAGACTGACAAGAACGGGGTACGTCTGATGAATAAGCGTTGTTACCTCGTACAAAATAGAACCAATTCATTGC
>JBOGPP010000014.1:0-7527 GCA_050748485.1 Nitrososphaeraceae archaeon
AACTAAGTTAACGGTCCTCTCGTGAGAAACTGGCCAGGCCGGGGGGAATAAACTCTTTACCCGTTGCCATTGTGACTTTTGTTATCCACTCGCAATTTATCCCTACTTTGTCATGGTGCTTCACAACTGCCTCCTCATCGGGGGCGTCAAGTAAGCAGAAGCAGACATTAGCCTCATGGTTATAAAAAAGGTTAACATGACTAACACCAAATTCGTCTTTGGGGGTATGAACCAATTCTTTCAGCTGGTCTTCTTTAAAGGGGACTTTATGGACGTCCAAATAGACTGGCAAATTAAGATATTAACTCTACTTTGAGTTATAAACTCTTTCTTTTTGTTTACACACCTCGTATAAATGTGGAATTTTCTACTTAATTCCTCGCTTTAAAATGATAGTCGGGCATTCAACCACTATCAATGTGATTGGTGATAAGCATTTATATTTTGAAGAAGAGGTACTATGAACAAGGTTTATATTCTCTGCCTCCCTCTGCTTCGAATGCTATTTCGGAAGGTTCGGCCAATAATGGTGAAGCGGTGGAGATAACAGATTCAATTTCTAAAATTGTTTCCTCGACGGTCAAGAATTATAGTTGTATTTTCGATGATGGTTGGTTGGCAGTCCTTCTTGATAGTCCACTTCTTTGGAACGAGCATGTCCAATTGAAATTCAGACATATTGCATCACGCTTTATAACGAGAATTAATCAGAACAATCTGGATTATTGCACGAGACTCATGAAATACGTAGAGTTAAGACATATCGATAACATTACAGGCTATCTTGGGATAAAAGACCTTGATGAGCAATTTATCTATGCTTCAAGCGGGTTGGAGAACATCGACATTGAATCAACTAGAATAATCAATTCAGAATCTGATTTAATTCTCTCCTCTAACCAATCGTTCGTACAGATGCAATGCTACTTTTTTGAGAGGATCTGGAGTATAGCGACGCCTGCAATGCAAAAGATCGCAGAAATTGAAAGAGGGATCTCTCCGCATGAAATGTTAAAGGAACTTACGAACGGTCCAGAAGAGATTTGCGATGCTGTGGCAGACATTATCCAGTCATCAAGAAGTGAAATCCTTGTCGTGTTTCCTAATGCCAATACGTTCTGGTGCGCAGAGAGCGCAGGAATAATAGCATCACTGGGGAATAAGATAAAACATAACGTCGTAGTCAGGGCGATAGTGCATATCGATAAAAATGAAGGCGAGACCGAAATCATAAAAGAAAAGATTCGACATACTTTGAGAAGCAAAAGTAATGATCTTTATGTCAATATATCATTCTTGACAAGGGAATTGAGAGACAGAAATATGTTCTTCATAGTTGATCAAATTGACTTACTTTCAGTAGATGTCATCGATAGCAAGAAGAAGAATTTAACAGAGATCCTCGGAAAAGCCACGTTCTCCAATAACGAAACAAAGATCTCTGCTACAATTTCTGTATTTGATACTTTGTGGATTCAGTCAGAACTCGAAAAGCAGAGTCATGCTAAGCAGGCCTATTTTAATATATTTAAGGGATTTAGATTGCGACAAGAAGAATATAGGCGAAAATGGCTTTTTGAGCAAAAAGATGCAAGAAAAGCTAACGATTTGTAATATGATGTTTTGAGATGATCCTGAAATATCAGAGTACATTGAATGACGACTCGCTCTCCGATTTGCTCATCCCAAATTAACCTTCGAGGCCACGAATTAAAATCATAGTGATTTATATTTCAAACAAGGTTACACTTACGTTAACAGTCGAATACAGGTATCTAGTAGATTATCTTATGGTAAAAAATCTAGTACCTTTTAGTCTGAATTTAAATAAGGATAGATCGGGGATATAAGAAATTCAATGCGCTCTGAAAGACTAGGGATTAAAAACCGAAGCACATATGTTTGCCCCCGCTGCACTTCTGAAGTATTAAGTATCTTGAATCATCCAGTCGAACAGAATATGGTGATTGAAACTGCGAATTGTCCTCAATGCAATCTGGTGTGGAAGGATCAATGGATCTTGCCCGTGTGTCCGATCTCTAAAAGGTAAAACTGTTACAAGCCTGTTAATCTGGATAGACCGGTGGCTGTATTCATCGGAAGTGGTTTACCTCTCTAATAACACGAGTTAGATTCACCTTTAACAATCATATCTTTCTAGTCGGCAAGACTATGTGGCAAAAGGCTACATCTTCAACGTCTTTTAATGATCGTTTATTAAGTATGCCAGATTCTGATCGTCTACGGCAAGCAAACCTATCAAGAATGAGGCAAACGTATCAGACATCACAAGGATATTTTTGGTCGATGATGACCCCGACGTTCTATTCCCGATGATGACCGCTCTGGAGTCTAGTGGTTTCGTCGTTGATTCTTACGGTTCCCCTGACATAGCGCTTGAACAGTTCAAGCCCTATTACTATGATCTACTGTTGCTTGACGTTAGAATGCCTGGAATGACGGGATTTGAGCTTTACGAGGAGATCAACAAAATGGATGCAAAGGTGCATGTGATATTCATTACTGCATTTGAAGTCTATTATGAGGCACTTAAGGAGATTTATCCCGATCTTGTCCCTTCCTCATTCATCCAAAAACCGATCTCAAATGATGATTTAGTTGGCCGTATTAGACGAGAACTAAGTAAATAGCGCTTCCACTAATGTACATTCTTCTGCAGTTACAACATAAGGAGGTTAATTTTTTTCGTGACCTGTCGGCAAGGGCGATTGAAAATGCCCTTTTACTCGGAATAATTTCTATATCTTTCCCAAAGCTTTAATTTCATAGGCACCTTTCTAGACTGCGTAGGAACCACTCATGAATCCCATCTCAATAGCTTTTCATTCGTACAAAGGCGGTACCGGAAAGACTACCATCGCATGTAATTTCGCTGCTCTGTTGGCAAAGATGGGAAATCGTGTAGGCTTACTTGATTTAGACATTTACGCACCTAGTATTCAAACATACTTCGAAATTGAGCCAAAAAGGTGGCTTAATAACTACCTCAATTCTTCGGCCGATTTGTCAGAAGTCATTGTTGAGGGCAATCAATTCGTCAATTCAGGTAAACCTAATGCTGACAAATACCGTTCAAATGAAAAGGTACAGAATACTGACGGCGGCAATTTATGGCTAGGTTTCAGTAACCCGCGCAGTGAGGAAATATTGCAGCTCGAAACCACCGGGACTAGCACTGCTAGGGAGATTTTGAAGAAGCTTATACTTTTGAAAGAGAAGATGCTTACAGATTTAAGGCTTGATTATCTTATTATCGACACAAGTCCAGGTATACGCACGTGGTCGATTAATGCTTTAGCAATTTCTGATATTTTGCTCCTCACTTTAAAATCAGGGGATATTGACAGCAAAGGCACCAAACGTCTTGTTGAGGATATATATGATACATTCACCAGACATGGAAGTAAATCATATCTACTCTACAACAGGGTAAATGGCTATTGCATGCCGCCAAAGGATTTTCTGGGAGCAGGTAATAACAAATCTAACATTCCAGACATTGAAGGGTTTTCTGGCTCTGGGAAAGAGGATTCGTTCAAATCAGGTACCCTGATGGGAGAACCTAAATTGTCGCAGGAACTTGGTATCAAGACAATTACTTCTATCCCATGCTTTTGTGATATTCAATTTTCTGAGAAGGAATTCTTGACGGTATTAAATTATCCAGACCATCCTTTCTCATACTACGTCAATCAGCTCATTACTGGAATTAGGATGGCTTGATCCATTCTAAGTATGCAATTCAAAATCTCGCTTATATTACAATAGGTCTTCAAAGAGTGGAGCTAAATTGTCTTCAATAATGGAATGTTCTACATAAAAGCAAAGCTTGAAAAATTTATGTTATGGCAAGTCCGTATTTTTATAATCAACCACCAGTTTTTCTAAAGAGACCATGCTAAGTATGTTGAGCCACTTGCCAAATTTAGCTGCAGGTTACATTCTAACGAATAAATGAACTATGGGTAATTGCCGTAGATTCCATTCCAAACAGTCTCACTTAACCGAACAGAAAATGGCATGTTCGACCTTAGTTGAGAAAACTTTCATATACGCGTGTAACAGTCCATAATTATTAATTCTTAGGTAGAATGAGATGCATATTCCTGGATTACTTGAACTCACTGAGCGCGAAGAGATTCCTAAATGTATGATTCTATTGACAGGCAATTTGAATGTAGGAAAGAGTTGCTATAGTAGGGAATTCTTATTGGAACGGATAAACGACAAATCAGATTGTGTTTACATTTCATGCACTGATACAGAGGAACAATTTCAAAACTGGCTGGTAGATGCGGGTGTCTCCCGCACCCAGATAAATTCTAACCTACACTTCATAAACCCGTATATGCGTAGGCGTGCTGGAGATAATAGTTCACAGTTAGCAGGGATCATTGCGGAAATTAAAGAGGAGATCTCAGCTAATTCTCATGACTCTAACGCTGGGCATCATAGTCTTAATATGGACAAAAACACGAACCGAAATGAAAACCTAATAAAGAAAAAGAAACCAAATTTCACCCTTATTATTGATTCTTTGAACCATTTGATCGCCTTATTCGGCCTCAAAGAAGTTGAAGCATTTGTGACTGACGTGTATTTTACCTCTAAGATACAGCGGTTATCCGGAGTTTGTAGCCTTACTGTCCCATCACTTGACCAGGAACAGTTTGAGCGTTTAAGTCTTTCTTTTGATGCTATCATGGAACTGGCGTTTAAAGAAGAAATAGAGTCTCGCCTCCGAGCAATGAAGATGACTTCGATCAGGGGGATAGTCTTGACTCCCAAATGGGTTGATTTTGAAATCACTCAAGAGGGATACATTCGATTTCTCCAAAAAGGCACTGATTTTATTTGCTATGTTTGCAAAACAAAAATTAATGAAAGCCCTATTTCATATTCTGGGCTGTATTTTCACATTAATCATTTGGAAGTCTACAAGAAGCTA
The DNA here is from genome assembly GCA_050748485.1 of Nitrososphaeraceae archaeon. Lineage (GTDB taxonomy): Archaea > Thermoproteota > Nitrososphaeria > Nitrososphaerales > Nitrososphaeraceae > TH5896. Next base: position 4,970 of record JBOGPP010000014.1, read on the forward strand.
GTAGGCATTTACGGCCTAAGTTTATCTGAACTAGGATTTTCATCGGAGGTCATGGATGCAAGTTTCTTCTTCATTGACATAGTCGGGCTTTCCGATCCTAGCTACTCTGTTAGTTCCCAAAGGCAAAAGATTGAGGTTCTTAACAACCTGATAATGTCGTGCAATGCATTTAACTTGGAAGAAAAGAAGATCATCTTGCCCACAGGGGATGGAATGGTTATTGGCTTTCTGGTGAATCCGGAACTTTCATTGAAACTTGGTATTGAACTCCACCGGAGATTAAGGACGTACAATAGGGGTAAAGGCGAGAGGGACAGGATCAAGGTAAGAATAGGCTTAAGTTCTGGACCTGTCTTTTCTGTAAGCGACATAAAAAATAATCAAAATTTCTGGGGCCCTGGAATAATATTAGCCCGAAGGGTGATGGATATCGGAGGAGAGGGTCACATCTTGTTGTCGGATTCTCTAGCAAAGACTTTGCTTGGCTTGAAGGATGATTATAAACCTATTATTAACTATATTGGCGATTATGCTATAAAACACGGGCAAGTATTGACTCTTTATTCTGCCTATGCTGATGATTTTGGGAATCCCGACACTCCTGAAAGAAGATAGATTCTTTTCCTGTGTGCATGCAAATCCTGAATCAGCGATTTCACTACTATTGCGTGGTTGATGATCCTCTGATAACGAAGCTGAACCTGAACAGATACATGAATGCGGTGGGTTCAATTAGTTAAATGGTTGGTCAAACCGCTTAAATAGCAAGATTCTATTGAATCAGGGCTGCTGCTCGGGAGATATCCTAGGACTTCCCAAAAATCAAATTTTGTCAGATACATCTTTAGAAAACGGCCATAATCTAGGAAGAAGGTCGAACCGCTATAGCTGTCCAGTTAGTTTGGGTTTCATCTGCCATAAATGCTATTCAGGCTTGACTGGGATAGGGTCATTTTTACCGCAAGTCTCATTTTAACTTCAATAGAAAATGTATATAGTAGAACACAGATTCTAGACTAGATAAGATTTATTAGATTTAAGTGGCAGTTCGAACATTCTTAATTCAAATATATTAAATAAAGATGTTTTCATTGAAATGAAAAACTCCAAAAGTTTTGGAATCATAGCCGTAGCAGCGGTGACAGTAATGCTTATTGCGTCAGCAGCGACAGTGCAAGAAGATGCCTTTGCAGGAAAGAAGAAGAAATACGAACAATCATTATCTCAGGCAAATGATTGTGGAAATGGCAAACTTCCATTGAATGTCTATTGCCAGAATTTGGCTGCCCAAATTCAAGGTGATGGAAACGCAATGAATATCATAGGAGTACAAGGTTAACCTCAATCGATACAGATCAGTCATTCAATGACTGCGACTTTTATTCTTTTTAATTCACCTTCTGTTGTTACATTTTCTTTTTAAAGGGCTTTTTTCAGAGTTGATAAACTTCTGGCCAACAATAGAATATCGTCTCTCAATAGAAATAGAAGGTTAATATTTTATCCTAGAAAGGAAACGGAGTCTGCAAATTATACGAGATCAATTATATAGCAGACACGTACAATAGTTTTAAGTGATGTAATGTATTTATTAAGAATACATATTCATGTATGTTTATCTTTAATAGTATTGACGTAGGTGAGATCTTACTTATGGTAAATCGAGGATTACAAATATGAAAAAGTTTGCAAATGGTCGTAGTATTGCATATTATCGTGACGGTGAACCAAAGATTGTCGCTTCATTATTCCTCGCTTTCATTGCAATCTTATTAGTTTTAGTGGTCAATATGGACTCAGCCGACATCGCATATTCTCAGATTATGCCAACGAACATTAGTGATAGCACAATTGATAATAAAACTTTAACCACCCAGATGGGGAAAAACAATATGACGTCAAATCAGTTCGTAATCAAGGAGGAACAGAATACTAACGCAAGTGGAATTCTTTCTAATTCATCACAAAATATTATATTACAAAATAATGCGAGTGATTCAGAAAATACTACTGAAGCACCAGGTATTATCCCTCAAGTTAAGATTACCTCACTAGCTAAGGATCAAAAAGTTCCTGAGGGCACGTTGCCAATTAATGGCGTGTCTTCTGACAATTCGTCAAGTGTATGTGATGTATATGTTCTACTAAACGGTATCAAACCCTATCAGAGAGTCACTCCTACGGGACAAGGTGATCCTACTAATAGTACCAAGGATTATTCCCTGTGGCAATTCAAATTTTTGCCAACTTATAGATTGATTACTGAAGGAGATAACAAGATGACCGCAAAAATTACGTGTATAGATGGTAGTATCAATGCTACGAAGTTCAATAGTCTGAATGTAACTGGTATATTATCCAACGTCACAAATTCAGATGCATCAATATTACAAACTGCAAATGCCTCGCAAGACAATGACAATGCCGCCAGAATTAGCCCTAATCCAGTTCAGGGGAACTCAACTCCTCTAATGTCTACAAATTCTCCACCTGAAGACGTTCAACAAACCCCTGCAACTGGTGGTATAACACCCCAAACCAACTATTACGGGATAACC
>JBOGPP010000015.1:0-12781 GCA_050748485.1 Nitrososphaeraceae archaeon
AGATCTACTTCTACATACAATATAAATATTGATAATCGACATTTACCTGATAAATAAATGGAATAAATATTCCAGATTGTAGCTATTATTTATCTGTATTCCTCCTTCTCCCCTCTTCATTGTAAAAACTTCAATAACTAAAAACAATCTGCAACATGTTTTCTTAATAGGTGAGGAGATCAGGATAATGGGCCCATATTAATATATTATGCAAGTACAAATAATACTACTAGCAGAGGATAACAAGATAAATAGTTACATTCCTAGATAGGAATCGAATGCGAGATGATGTAATTAGTATTAGTAGTGCTACCGCAATCTTGTTGTAGACAGTCCTCTGCTAGTATTAAATTTTAAAGTAGAAGCTAATGATTAGTTGTAATTGCACGAAAATAGATTCTCAATTTCTAAGTAATTCATAAAGATTAATTTCGGTGTTTGTGTTCGTATTGACTATTATGCTCTTGAGTGTTTTGGTGATAACGGTATTTGCTCTTGTGTTCTTACTTGCATTTTATGTTTTATTCATTGCTCATAATAATACAAATGATGATCATGTTTATGGACAAGAGTCTGACAAGTTTCCGCACCCCTTTGATTATAGCGAATATAATTCAGAACCTAAAAAAAATTCTGATGTTCAATTCGTTGACATGCCATTAAATATTACTATATTGGAACATAAGAGCAATAAAACTAATAATAGTATTAATATTAAAAGCAACGCAACCAAGAGCTCAAATTTAACTTCAGAAACTTCTACTATTACTCCGAGTACGCGACAAGAGGGATTTAGGAAAGGCTTTTGTGGGATTAATTCAACTACATCTGGATATTCTGACTATGTTTTAGAGTACAGACTTCCTCAAAGCTGCGAAATGCCGTTGGGTATTGCAGTAGATAGCAAAGATAAGGAGGTCTGGTATGTATCTACAAAAAGAGGTATATTAGGTATGTATGACATTGCAGAAAATAAATTTGAACAGCACACGATTCCACAATGGTATGTTCGAGAAAATCCACGAGGTTTTTCGCAAGTATGGGATATGAAAATAGATAATGAAAATGATGGTGACTCAGACGAGATTTGGTTTACTGATACAGCTCAGAACGCCATATGGCGTTTCAAGAAAAGTATTGAGCAGTTCGAAGTATATAGGATTCCTGCTCAGTCAGAATCATTTGGCACTACCTATCCCATAACTATCAATATCGTACCTAATGAGAGTACATATGAAGGTACTGATGATGGTGAGAATGCCAAGAATAAGGAAGGCAAGTCAATATACTTTATTGGTACATTTGCTCCATCCTTATGGTATGCAAAAATTGACGAGTTAAGAAATGGCACCGCTAATGGTATTCATGAAATTAAACTTCCTGTTGAATATGGATTTAAAAATATAGATCCGTTTTACGTGACTTCAGGTTCATTTGAGTTTGATGAGGATAGAAATTCGGCATGGATTTCCATGTTATCATATTCAAGAAAAGGTCAGATAGTAGAATACGATCTAGATAGTAAGACTTTTAATATATTTGGCTTGCCAGACGACCTTAGCTCTCCTCTTGGTATAGTAGTAATGGATGATAATGATCTTAATGACAATAACCAGGGTGATACTACAGAGCTTTGGATTACGAATCCTGGGACAAGCATCTTTTATAACTATGGATTAAGCGAGCAAGAAAAAAAGAAAAATGATAATAAAATTAACCAGGCAAACCAGACGGAAGGCAGCGGCCAAAATGCAAGATATAATGTAAATATTGAAAGATACACAACTTTAACGGCTTCTCCGAGGATTTTCGGTATGTCATTTTATGATATTGGTAATGATAATGATAATGGGACTCGAGATGATGACCTTCGTAATGGATACTATACATTGCCTTCATGGATCAAGGGAGCAAGTGATGGTTCTATATGGTTTAACCAGCAGCAGGGGAACAAAATATCAAAATTTGATCCCTCTGAGCAGGAGCTTATAGAATATTGGATTCCTTCTCAGAATAATGAATGGGGTAATTGTGAAGAAGATGGAAGAAGTGACGTACCGGATTTGATTGGTCAATACAAAAACAGAATGAGGAATTGTGGTATTGCTAATGTGTTAAATTTTGCATTAATGGAGAGTGACGATAGGAAGGAAGATGAAGAAGACGACATGAAGGATGCTGTAGAAGAAGTATGGTTTACGGAGTGGTCCACAAACAAAATAGGAAGAATAGATGTCACCAAAGATCTCCCATTTGATATTGAGATTCAAGAATCTGACAGGGATCTAACTGTTAAAAGAGGGGAATCTGAAAAAATAAAGATGGTTGTCGCAATGGATCCGAAGTATGAAAATGATGAAGATGATAAACAGACCTCAATCACAGATCTGTCTGAATACGACGACCTTATAACGATGAGAGCCGCAGGATCATTTACTTCTACTGGATACCTTGGAAATTCTAGCGGGTACTTCGATGTCCCCCTAAATTCATTTGATAAGGACGAAAAAGATAATGATGACAACAACATTGAACAGGAAGTATCATTTTTATTAACACCATCACAAAATACGATACCTGGAGAATACACATTAATGTTAGGAGCTGAGGATGAATCTGTTTCAATATCAAAGGCAGTCAAGATACACGTGATATAAGTGGAAGGCCTCAATTGCCAGCAGTGTTTGATTATAGAATATGTCATAAAAAAGTTCTGCAATAGACTGTTATTTTATAACTAAAAACAAATATAAAATACGGATTTAGCAAATTGTTGTTAACTAGTGCAGATAGTCAATCTACCTATATATAGCAAGTCGCATTCTTTATAGAAAGGTTTTATGGTACTGGGGTTGGTAACAAACGTATGGCGGCTAAGGAAGAAATCTGTTCAAAGATCCCAGCTGTCTACCATGAGTTCACCGACCCCCTACAATATTAGAGAAACAGCGAAACTCTTTGCTCTCTATAATTTGAGTTGAATAGTTTAATATTGGTCCTGCTATGGTGCAAGATATTTGATGCTGGCCTACCACTCCAAGGTGCTTTGCATCCCACTCAAAACTAATAGTACCTTTGATGTTTTGATTCGCTATCTCAGTAGTCTTCAAACATATCACTGCAACTGAGTGGGGAATATCGTTAGGCAGGTTATGAACTTGCTAAGTGTGAGCTAAACCATAGTATCGGAAGAGGCGCCAACCAGTAGACACAATTCACAATTCTTCATATCTTTGTTGACCTTCAAAATTTAATCGTCTCCACTTAGTACGGATTTACAGTAACCTTTCCGATCATGTGTGGATGGATGGTGCAATAGTAATCGACAGACCCGCTTTCATCAAAAAAGTGCTCGAATGTACCGCCGACCTGAATGGGCCCTGAGTTAAACCCTGCAGGATTTCCACCTCCCGAGGGCTTGCCTTGGGTTACCGTATGGATGAAACTGTCGTTATTGGTCCATTTGATACCGCTGCCAGCAGCTACCTGGACTTCTGGAGGGGCATAGAATTGAGTATTATTAGCATCTGAAGAACCCTTTGAAATCTCGACTTCAACAACCTCATCTGTATAGATCAGTTGAGCATGAACAGATCCGATGTAAAATGGCGGTGCCGATAAAATTGCAATAGCTAATGCAACACTAAAATTAAGAGAGTATACCTTTAAGTCTTCGAACATATTCAACCCAAATGTTGATTAACTTGGATTTTAATAAGTCTTATCGTCACGATATTTGTAATCTTTGAAAGCTTACTTTTTGCAAAGGATTCAACTGTGAGTTATGGTATTGGCACTGACTCAGTGCATACTAGTTTGCTATACTGTCCAAACAGCGGATAATACTTTCTGTATCATGTTTATGAACCAATCACGATTTAGACGCTTTACTATCAAAAAGGATTTGACTCAATACTAAAAGACAGGACTCAAGGCACAAGACAGACTTGGATATTGTTATCATCCTGTCACAATTCTACCCATGACAGAAGGACATATTGATTTAGAGGATAGTAGTTAGAGCCTAAACTTATCTGCTAGTACTAATCTTTTAATACAAAATTACTGAATAGATCAGTTGGCACTAGTCAGTGCATTTGGACACCTTTATATTATTTAATGCCTATTCCAATTTTGGGTAAATTGAGTGGCAGGTAATGTAGAGAATATTGGAACCAAATGAATCATTTCCGACTTCTCAAACCTATGCAGTTGAATCCAGTAAAAAAGATCATTCAACAGTCCTGGTAACAGGATGTAGTGGATTCATTGGAAGTCATTTGGTTGAAAGATTTATTTTAACTGATGAGAATTGCAGATTTGAAGTTAGATGCATGACACGTAATGTGAAGTCTGTTGAACGCGTTTTTAATGGAGGTATAGATGTGAAGGGTCTTAGATTTGTACATGCGGACGCTTCCGAATATTCGAGCCTTGTCAGCGCAATGACCGGCGTCGATATCGCTTTCTTTTTGATTCATTCAATGGAAGGAACGTCTAAAGATTGGAAAAAATTTGCCAATCGAGATCGAATAGTTGCTTCAAATTTCGCTAAGGCAGCAACAGAATGCAACGTAAAAAGGATAATATATTTGGGAGGGTTGGTTCCAGAAAATGAAGAACATCTGGATGAGTTGTCTGAACATATGCGAAGTAGATGGGAAGTTGGTCAAATCCTGAAAGAATCATCCGCAAAGGTTACCATATTTCGAGCATACTAGGTCAGGGAGGAGGTTCTTTTCAAATGCTTAGATATCTTGTCGAGAGACTGCCTGCAATGGTATGCCCTAAATGGGTCTTGACAAGATCACAACCTATTGCAATTGATGATGTTACAACTTATCTTATTAGGGCAATTGATTTAAAAGATACTGAAAATAAGTCATTTGATTTGGGTGGACCGAATATAATGTCCTATGTAGAGATGATGAGACGTTACGGGAAAATGCTTGACAAATCAGTTAAGATCATAATTATTCCTTTCCTTACCCCAAGATTGTCATCCTACTGGATTGATCTGATTACTCCTGTCAAGGCATCTTTCGGACAAAGTGCTATAATGAAATCCCATTCAAGATATTTCCTTTCACTATGTAGAATGACTGGCCTTGTCTTGTCCTGTGGCTAATCAGACACTGAGATTGTCTAAGATTGGAGAAAGAATAAAGCTAATAGTATCGCAATAGTATTTGATTACCAACTTTTGTTGCTCTTTTCACAATTTGTCAAGTGTTCTGAATCATAATTCTTATGAAGAATTTCAGAGGTAGAAATTGTGTTCAAAATATTAGTAGCAAGGATAGTTACAACAAGTTTAATAGTCTTCTAGTCACCGACCTTATGATTGTTACCGACAACTATATCGATTGTTGTGATGCTCTTTATTTCATTCGGGACGGGAGTCACTCAGCAAATTTGGGCTCAGGAATTCGGCAATGTCTCACGTATGGAACACTCACTAGAAAACATGAGTGCGCAGATGGAAGAAGTAGTAGAGCGTTTAACGATGATGAGTGATCGCTTCGCAGTGTTGAAGCAAGTACAGGAGGTTACGGTCTATCTTTTCGTAATTGGATTTATGATGGGATTAGCATTTGTGATTTTCGGGTTCTACATTGGTCAGGAACACAAGCTTTCTACCTTTACAAAAAGACTCTACTTGATTTCGTTCTTCGCTCTTGTTGTCCCCGTCACGATAGTACTTATACGATACATGGCGAACACCTTATTACTTGGCGAAGTAAATGATCCGATTCTGCTTGTTGCATTTCTTCTTTTAATCCCTGTCGCTACATCTTACATCCTGATGATAGTCAAGTACAGAAGAGATGCCCCACGACCCCAATAATATGCCTTTTTCGAATCATGTCATGAGTCGAAGAAAATAATATCCACAGCTCTGATCGTAACATCAGTCTAGTCATTTGAAGAAATTTTGCTACGATACGGATTCATGATGTTAACAAAATTGACTTCCCTTTTCTCATTTTATCCAAAAATTAGCCATTTCTATTTTTCGTCAAGGAAGGTTCAATTCCTCTACATCCGTTAGTAAGGGATTTTGTCGATGTCGACAAACCTGATATAGTTAGCTCTATTGAGTTTCTCATTTCTATTCTCAAAGACTTGCGCAGGCACTATCATTCATAGTTAGAATGACCAAAAATGACGGATTTCAAATCGAACGATGTATATAGTTACTTTGGAAAAAGGAACTACATAAGATGGGACTCTTTACGAAGGAAGAATTACGAAGGTACGTAGAAAAATTTCTGTGTGGAGTATATGAACGGACTGGTGGAAATTTAGACCGTTCAGCTAATAGCATGGACATATATGTTAAAAGTATCAGTACAGGGGCATACGAAAGACCATTGTACGGGTATCAAGCAACACAGGCAATCCTTAGCGAATTAAGGGACCAAGGGTTGGTTCAAACTTGGAACCTGGATCAAGAGGTTAGACTAACTTCAACCGGCCTTGACAAATGCAGGGAGATATGCCGATGATCTTCGCTGGAAACTGAATCATCCTGAAATATGTAAAATAGTGTAGAAGTACGCTCACCTTTGAGACTGTGTATCGGACCGCTTCCAATTAAAATAGGTTTGAATGTTAAGCTATCAATCAACCAAATTCTTAAATGGTTTCAGGTTACTCTATTGAGAACCGAATAAGGTAATCCATCCAATCGAATAGGCGCGATAAGGAACGGCTGTAGAGAAATCTGACCGATATTAGTTCAAGAATTTATTTGGTACGAGGAACTATTTGCTGGAAGGGTTAAGTAACAATCTCTTTGATATTACATTCGGATCTATTCTTACGAAACTTGCTAACAACAAAGGCACCGAATGCCTATCAGAATGTAAGCAAAATAGTCAGGAATAAGTTTACTCCTTAATCAATAGCGATTCTCCACTACGATTTGTCCCAAGTAGGTGCGCATTTGATACATCTGTAACAAACACTAACCCACCGGGTTCAGACTCTGAACCGATACTCTTCACTAATTCCTGCACAATACTGTCCGCTACGGAATCGGGTACCAACACCTCCACCTTCGTTCGTTTTTCGATCTCTGGAGTAACCATTCTACCAGTCTGATACATTCGCACCATCTCAGGTATTTCTTTTCTTTTTGTGTGTCCCGTTGCGTGTATTTCGGAGAAAGCCATACCGGCAATGTTATGCTTTCGAAGAATTTCAGTCACAATGGAAAGTTCATGCGTAAAAATAAAGATATTTAATTCTTTCATGTGTCAATTTCATAATTCAGCTAGATAAAGTTTTTTCTACATTTGCCTTAGATTTTCCAAATAGATTCTGGGTTTTTCTTATAACATCAAATTCAATGCTACATAGCCAATTGATACTCATTATAAATGCAGAAGGAAGACTTGTCGACATTCGATGAATTCTAAGTCTTGACTTGCAAGCTAATGGAATCGCTTTGTGTCTTGGATGATTCTACTCTAATTCTAAATGGAATATTATAATAACTCAACATTATTTCCCCTATGATTGTAATTTTTATGAATAAAGCTAGATCAGTGTTGTTAACTTCTTATGGAATAATCAACCTAATTTCATCTTAGGCCAGGGTCACATTTGAATTAAAACTTATTATAAAACGTGTGCTCCCTTTTAAGAAATTAGATTCTCAGATTAAATGATTGGAAATAGAAGGTGGTCATGGAAACCACGGCATACATGTTTATCACTATGGAAAAACTGTAATTGCGACTGATTATCGGATCTTCAAATTGATATTAGTATACAAACAAAATTGTTTGTATCAGAGCAGGCTGGTTTAATTTGGTTCCTTTAAAAGAGATCTCTTGACTATATCTAAGGAATCGAAGGAAAATTAAGATAAAAGGCAAGAAAGCCAAACCACATGAAATTTGAATTGGTAACTTCGAATCCGATGTCAATCGCAGACCTAGGTATATTGCAAGCATTTCGCAAACGATACCTATCAAAACATACCCCTTAGTTACCAGAAGAAATTTCTCCACATCGAACCGATGATAGTGAGCAGAATGAAAAATAACCGGTATTATGAACATAGCTGTTGCTGCTGTTACTGCGTAAAGTGCTGCTAAGAGAACCATGTTGTCAAATAACCGAAAGTAAGATGGAGGATTTACCGCGATATCCAGGAAAAATCCAAAAAAAATTGAAGAGGCTCCCAATACAATAGCCCCATCTAAAGGAGATGCAACTCTAGAATAGCGCTCAGTAGAACCACGCTTAACAGGGTCGTCACCTGGCTCAAATGATATTAGAGGAATATCCTACTCTATCTGTACTATTTAAACGAGAAAGCAATATTGACGAATGCTTAAGTTAAAGAACAGGAAACTTTTATTCACATTTGCAATGCCCAAACTGTTCAACTCAAATGTTACCAATGCCACGGAACGAGGTTAACATCGACTACTGTCATTCATGCAAGGGGGTGTGGCTAGATAGAGGTGAAACAGACAAGATAGCCAGAATCCAAAACAACTACGACACCCAGCACTACAATCAATACCATTACAAAAATGGAGAGTATGATGACTACTATTATAATAATTCAAGAAAGAAAGGATTGCTTGATGATTTGTTTTACTTTTAATTTTTAGGCATTAAAGCAGATAGACTGGTTTAAGATAAAAGTGTAGCATTCTTGGAACGAATACTTTTTCTAATATAGTTCTGAGAGACGGAAAGTTAATGGAGCAGTTAAGGTAGTCTCTAGATCGTTACTCATTTGTCGTACAGTATTTATCCATATTGTAACCCTTGCACACGGGGATTCTCATTAGTACACTGTAGTGCCGCGGTGTTCAGACTAGAGCGTTGTTTTTTGATCGGAATTTCACAAAAGAACAAATTCTTTTCTCGATTGCTCGGAAAAAAATTCTTGAAACCAATCGAACCATCTGATATTCTGCTGCTGTCTGTCTTTATAACAAACAGTCAGTACGTTTCGTTCACATGCCTATACCGTTTGAGAATATTTGTAATGGCAATTTCACTCATTTCAATAGGACCACACCTTAAGAAAGTATATTAACTTGCAGCATCATCTTAGAGATTATGAGAGGAAGATGGGCGTCAGCAGCCATAGGGGCAGGAGTAGCCAGACGGCGCGCAGGAGCTGAGATGGATCAACAAGCGAAAGCAAACGAAGCTCAACAACAAAAAGCACAACAACAAATAGAAGCTCAGCAGAGACAAATCGAAGGACTGCAACAACAAAAGCAACAACCGCAATCACAACAGGAAGATGTCACCCAGAAGCTTCTTAAATATGCCGAACTTAAAAAGCAAGGAGTATTATCCGAGGAAGAATTTCAGAAACTCAAGGCGGACTTATTATCGAAGATCTAAGTTCAAAATGGTGCTAGGTGGCCTTTAAGTCCTACGACTACGAAACTGTGATTAGGTTTAACGATGAATTAATCATCACTAAATTTTTAGAAGCTAGTTTGAGAATCGATTGGCTAAATTCTATCGATATTGATACCTTTACGTGTTTGTAAGCACAAATGTAGTAATGTAGTACCAATAGTATACATGAAATAAATTTGCATGACACTGTCAATATTTCGATATAAGCGTAATCCCAACTTTCATCGATAGATAATTTTCGTCAAATAAACTATTGAATATAGGTAATGAACTCGATAAAGGTAATATTCAGAAGTGCTTTTACCAACCCAGATTTATAGTTGGGCCACCTAAACGGAAATAGAGAATTTGTCTGGTGACAGTATAACTTATGACGAAATTGTACCTAAATTGGGTGCGTTAATTCTAATATGTCAATCCCTCAATAGATAGAAATTCATATATTTCAACCAGGTCATTGGACCAATGGGGACAAGTCACTTACAGTCCATGCCTCCTTTATCTTGTCTCCTTCAAAATGAAGGATCTCAACTCCTTGAGACTCAAACTTTTTATGAGTAGCAGGAAAGTCGGCAAAGTCCTTTTCGTGCGTAGCTTTTAAGGTCCACCTAATCGCAAGCTTGTTTTGATCACCAAAATCATCTAATATTGTGACCTTCATATCTGGAAATGCGGAGAGATCTTCAGACACCCACTTTTTGAATTCCTCTATGCCCCTAACTTCTTCACCCATCCCGTGATAAACTATGCCTGGGGTAACGAAGTTCTTTGCTGCCTCAGTATTCCGGGCATTAAATATTTCTTCAACGAAATTTCGAGCTATTGTGCTGTATTGCGTGTTAGACATGTTATGTAATTATCCACTGTAGCCATTAAAGATTTCTATATACTCTTCGGAATCTTGACGCCGGTGTGAATGGTAATACAAAAGGAGCTGAAAGAGATTAACAGGTCAAATTCTTGAAGTCACATGGAGTTGTTAAATATCAGCACCCACATTGTATTTACGTCCGTTGTCTCAAATCAAATAGCAATATTATGATTCCTATTACCAAAGCCACTAACCCCACAATTCATCAGATTATTAGCCGATTTGAGATCCTATTGTTCCTTCGCATACTCTTTACGGGGATCCTGTTTCCGTTTATGGATCATACTCAGTCCGAATCTAACGTCTAAGAATTTTGGCGGTTATAGCAATTCATTTGGTTAACCAAGCTAACGGTAATATTGATAATATCGTAATATTTATTATATTGAACTAACTGCACTAAGCGTATTATCAAATAATGGAAATTACATCTGGGCTCAACGATTTTCAAAATCGAGTCTATTTGGATAGAGTTTCTAGGTTAGTTAGAGATCTGGGTTCAACTAACACTGATAGTCAGCTCTTTGTGAATCAGATGGTGTCATTAAGTAAGCTATTATCGAGTTTTCACAGGAAGTTGGATAAATCGATTCCAAGCATTGACAAAAATGCACAGGATCCCGCTTACTTTATAGCTGCGTACTTCGACACAACAAATTTAGGCGATGCGATATTGGTATACCGGATAGTAAGGTCCTTAACAAGGATCATTCTTCTTTCTGATAGATTCTATGAGACAGGCAACGATACATACGCTTTGCTCGCAAAACAAGTCCGAAAATCTCTAAATGAATTTCTACAATCCGGAAGTAAAGTACAACATCTTATTTACTCCATGGATTATTGGCTAACGCAATTCTCTGCCTTTTGGGAATTTGAACGAACCATAAAACATCGAATTATTAATAATTCTACGTTCTCATATAATGAGATAAGGCATTTTAATTTATCAAAATCATCAGATGCTTCGCTAGTCTATTCAAAGGTTTTGGATGCAATGCTTCCAACCTTTAACGAAAACGTGGCCATGGTTTTCCATTATAACCAGGCGCTGCTTGATATACAAGATGATTGGGAAGACATAGAGAATGATATTCGGGGAGATATGCCCAACATCTTTGTTATGGCTGCTGTTAACTATGTTCCCTACCACAAAATCAAAGATTCTAGCCCTGAAATGATCAGAAAGGTAGTATTAAGTAGAATCAACTCCTCGGGAGGGCCTATCGGTAAATTGGTACGCGAAATTCATGACTTAAGCAAGGGCGTTCCTGTTCCTAACAGCTTCAGCTTCCTAAAATCTTTAACCAGTCGTTATGCTGACACATTGAGACGAACGCTATTTACAACAAATTTTTGATAAATACGTTGTTGATATTTTTGATACTCTGTTGGCTGGATTCCTGTAATTATTGAATGTGATTTAGTTTCACAATGCTCGGACAATCATATGGTATGTCAACCCATTACGCCATGGCTGCAAACAGGTTAGGTATGTTGGAAAGTACATAATATTCGGCGATCAGCATTTCCTTATGGAAATCAACCTGTACGGTCGCTTTGCCGCATAACATCCCTGAACCTACCAAAAATACTACAATTATAAAAGCTATCACCAACAAAATAACTAGCAATTGAATTGTTCATGATGTTACTTGTCAATGCTAACTATATAACTTCATATTCTGAATACGCTCAACTTTTAATCCTAGACTTATTTTCCTAGTGGCATCTCACTTATCATCCCAAACTGTACCGAGTGCTCTCCTACGGTCAGACGGGCAACTCTTCTTCATGTTCCAAGAAAGCCGGTTAGAAGACTATTCATCTGTTGTAAACAAGGGTTAGCTGGAAAAAGAAAAATTTAGGAAGATTCTCTATATTTGATTATTCTTCCCCTTGGAAAAATCAATACTCGGGTCGAAAAAGCGGTCGGCCTATACCTAAGCCGAACTGCCTATATAGAACTGCAGAGTATAGCTGTAATAAGTAAATGCGCAGGGGTTTTGTTATCCTAATAGTTGGTGCAATTTTTCTAGTTGTCAGCGCGTTGATTGCGATACCTTCAATCTACGCACTTGTCGGTCTGGCCGATTCAATGCCTTCGAATATAACAGCAAAAGATGTTATGCACTTTACTCTGAACATGAATCAAACAGCGATCAAGGAATCACTTAGAAGCATTGGTATCGATGCGGGACTAGCATTTTTTGGAATATTGGTTAGCATCACTTTAATGGTCAACGGGATTATCGCTCTCATTGGAGGAACGATAATCATATTTCTGGATAGAAGGCGCTCAAAAAATAATAGTATCCCAAAATGATCTACTTTTGGAATTATTGTCAATGTAATCTAGTGATAGCAGTCCTTTTATATGAAGTGTTGACAGATATACAATAAGTTGAATGCCTTTGATGTAAGCAGGAAAAAGGTAACGGCCTGGTGTGAGAACTGTAACCTAGTGTTTGATGACAGATGGACCGCAAAATCTCACACAGAAAA
>JBOGPP010000016.1:0-2173 GCA_050748485.1 Nitrososphaeraceae archaeon
TGGACATGATTTGGACGTCTTCTCTGCAGAAAGGAATACAAATGGACTGGGATGGATTGATTGGGTTACTTATTTCAATTAACCCTCTCCGTATATCGGAAAGGTGTGGCAGTTTGATCGCTATAATGTTAGGGTTATCCTTAAGCCATCGCATCACAAATAGCACTAGAAGTGCGGGCATCGAGTCGCAGGCTTCAACATATCGAATACCTATGTTTCCTTTTTCTTTTTCAAATGAGGCAAGAGCCTGTGGATCACATAAGTGATAAGTTGAGAGTGTTCTCTTTTGAGTGCTCCCGTCCCTAAAGTCAAGCCTGTATATCGCGTAATCAGCACAATGTGGACATACTTTTCCCTTGTATCCGAAAAAATAATCTATGTCAAACTGCTTAACAAGGAGTGCTTCGACTTGTATGCCGTAGATATTGTTCAGGGGGTAGTGAATAATTCCTCCGTAAGCACTTCTCCGCGCTTCTTGCGTTGACAATAAATTTTTAATTTTTTGCACCCTCGAAACAAGATCTATCGTATAATCCAAGTCGGAGAAATCATGTCTACTATTATCCTTTGCTAGCATTGAAGGCCGAGAGTTAGATAAGACGCTATGGCTCTGTTTGCTTGCAATGCTGTCTCCAGATGACACGCTTGAAGGCAAACGTTCTGAGGAGCCGGGGGGATAATGATGATTTCTAAAGTTTCTTCCATTATTTTTTCTAAAAAGTAGAGGGTCTGATGCTACGTACTTACCTTCAACTCTTCCGACTATATATTCAAAAAACCGAACAATTTTTCCTGTCCCTCCATGAATGTTAAGGTTGTGTCTAGTTGCGCCATATTTCCTCGTAAAGCCTTGTGAACATGTTGCGCATACATGAGTACTGATATTACAATTACATTTCAATTTTTGTCTTCTCAAATCATCATTAAAAGTTTGTTTATAAGATTTTTCGGTTCGCGACCAATCAAAGCTACCCGACGCTACGGAGTGCCGCCTTTTTACACTAGTATCTTCTATAATTTGAAAAGTTCAATTTAAAAAAATGGAAAGCTCTAGTCTCTCGCCGGGGCATAAATGGACACTAACCTTTAAGACAAATACTAGCATATTAAGAACTATGGTTCCCTGTGCTTAATTAATTGGGGAGGGTTGGATTAGATATCCAAAAGCACAATATTTCTTGTTAATTGATATGTGTTGGTTTTAGCGCTAACAGTGAAGCTCCCGGTGGGATAGACTAGAGGTATATCAGCGGAACTGGAAGCGTTATCAAATAGTATCAAGAGGATCGTGAATACTGAAGTTGCAAGTCGGTAGATTTTGACTTGAAAAATTTCATCTGTATTCCAGTTAGTAACTACGTGGGGAATTGTTATGTCTTTTTTTAATTATCCTAACCTAGACTTTGACTTAATTTAGCTTTTTAAAATCCAACCTGTGGTGCTATGCTTCGTAGATCATTAAACGTGTTTTGATCCTCTCCCAGTCTTGTGATATTCTTGCCTAGATACATGCATATCAAAACCGAACATTCCGTCCTCCCCGAAGATGGATTTGCAATACGCTCAAATCTTGCAACTTTTCCTCAATTCGCTACAATAGGATGATATTCATAAAGTTACCCTAAGATGTTAAATTCTGCATGTTCAAGGATAAGGAAGGATGATGATATAGAAGGAAGAACTCCTGCACGCCCATCACCGTCACCACCACCAACGCCAGTTGAATTTGAAGATAATTGAGCCATTGTCTCCGTGAGGTTGGGGAGAGCTTCCGATGCAAATTCAAGGATTGGGGCGTGCCAGATCCCAAACCCAACCATGAAAACGACCCCAAAAATAAGAACCGCCATCATTGCCCTCGGCTCTTTGACACGACTCATGTCGGGGGATTCTTCCATGTACATCTTGCGCATAATCCATGCATAATAGCCAAGAGACAACGCACTATTGAGGACACCGGCTATGGCAAGATACGGTCCCCATTCAACCAATGGACCGCTATCTATTGCTGCGCCAAATAATACGAGCTTGCTCCAGAAGCCATTTAGAGGAGGAAGACCGGCCAATGCTAACAACGAGATTGACAGGCAGATAGCAGTGATCGGCATTCTCCTGCCAAGGCCCCTGTACTTTTCCAAGCTATAGCTGGCCAGAACCACTGCTACACAGGCGG
>JBOGPP010000017.1:0-1702 GCA_050748485.1 Nitrososphaeraceae archaeon
CAAGTCTCGCTACATCATAAAAAATGCTCAAAACTTGTTGTTAGAAAAATATCCTCAATACCAGAAAATAGGTGTGGGCCAGTTATGCATAATGATTTGTCCCGAAAAGGTATTTACATGGAAGATGAACAATCGCACTTAGTTCCTCTTATATTATCTAAGTGCATATCGATTTAACAACATTCTTCGAGGCTCGAGCTTCTCAGGTTGTAGGGGTAGACCTAATTGATTTACTCAACATATGGGAATTTGGACAATTTATCAAGAAATATCTAATTCTAATTGTCTATTCGTAGACCTTTTGACTCTACTTCAGAGGCAAACTCTCTACAACCAAGTTCATTATGTCTTTTGCTAATTTTCACAATAGCATCTTTATCATAACCTCTAGCTCCCCATTTACATCTATTACAAATCCATTCAAAGTATTCACCCCTATTTTCTATGTTTGTATTGTCCTCACTCGAATTCTTCTCTCTAATATTTTCTCCGCTACTCTCAACCATATGCGTACCCCCCCGTCAATATTCTCAGTACCCTAGTTTGAATTTATTGGTCTGTCAAATAATCTACCATAACCATACCATTTTCGTTCGATTCACTACTTCGACCATGACATTGAATAGGTTTACTATACTCATTTCTTTTCTCGTGTTTTGTCTTCGATCTAAGAAGAATAATATTTTTAATCATATGCTTCTTTTGCAGATATTATTCTTGAGTTCAAATACAAGCTAATTCAATCGATTTCTGCGCATAGTTGCATCCTTCTTGAGATTTTGTCGTGAAAATTATTGTCCCTAAATCCACTAATGCTTTTTGGTTTACGCTTAGTTCATATCCTCGGATGTTTATAGTACAGAATATGATCATTATCCCAAGTTTAATTGTAGTGACAATCGTGTTACTTGCAGGAATATCTCTCACCAGCCTGATCAAGGAAACTATAGTCTGGGCACAATACTATTCAGATAATGAAACTGGTTCGAATAGCGTAAACTCACAAGCACGGAATTTGACAACGAATACTGCTGAAGTTACAATTGTCGAAGGGGCAGCGGCATTAGGAAATAAGGCATTTTCGCCTGATTCCACATATGTCACGTTAGGGCAAAACGTAACTTGGACCAATGGTGATTCCCAATTTCACACAGTTACCTCTGGTACAGGTCCTGATGATTCAAATGTGGCAAATGAATTCGATTCTAAGGCTTTATCCCCAGGTGAAAAATTTTCACATGTCTTTAATAACGAATCACTTGCTGGAACAGATTTACCTTATTTCTGTCAGATACATCCTGCTATGATAGGAACAATTACAATAGATCAAATATAATTTTGTGAGAGATGACCTGATCCAAACACCTTTCGCGTACTATTTGTGCAATGTATCAAAGTACATTTAGAAAAAGTATCGAACAAACTTTTCTTGATGTGGAATATTGAACAACACAAAGCGACAGACTTCTTAACAATTGAAGATTATTGCTTCAATCATGTCGCCGGGCTACCACCAAAGAATGGGTCATAGTCAGCCAATCTATACGAACCACAGTCTGGAGATCCGGTTTACCTAAACGAACCTGTAGCATCACAACCATAACCCGAACCAGAGCCCCATCTTGGAAACGAGGATCAGGATGAAGAAGAAAGTCAGGACGATGACCATGACGGTGGCAACGCCAAAGAAGGCGATAGTTCG
>JBOGPP010000018.1:0-11951 GCA_050748485.1 Nitrososphaeraceae archaeon
ACTGGTTCCTTTAATCAGAAGATCAGCTTCATAAGTAAGTTAACACTTACTAGGATATTTCTCACAATATCTATTTCCATTTTGGATGAATAGGGAAATCGACAATTTATGCTGGTAAAATGGCTCATTACCACTATCGGAGATATATCTGGTTGCCGCTCAAAATGATATGTGCCTATTTCCTTCGATAATTGCATTTATTGAGAGAACTTCAATTTATATTACATAGAATATGAACTACGTGATAGATATTGTAGTTATCATATTCTTGTAGGGAATTAGTACCTTTTACTAAGCACTGTTTCAAATATTTAAATAGTCATATCTCTATTTAGTAAATTTATACCTAGAATTAATTTATCTGTAGAAGACTTTGTCTATGGTGCTACCGATGGAGCAGTGACGACATTTGCGGTTGTTGCAGGAGTTTTTGGTGCTTCTCTGGCACCTTCTATTATTTTAATTTTGGGATTTGCTAATCTACTTGCAGATGGCTTTTCAATGTCGATAGGAAATTATCTTAGTACCAAAACACAGAGGGAATACATACAAAATCAGCGAAAAAAAGAAGAATGGGAGATCGACAATCTAGTAGAACAAGAGAAGGATGAAATAAGAGATATCTACAAGGAGAAAGGATTCAAGGACGAACTATTAGACGAAATAGTGAGGATTATTACATCTAGGAGAAAAGTATGGATTGATACAATGATGAAGGAAGAATTAGGCTTAATTGAAGACAAGAGAAGACCTAGAGATACTGCAATAACGACTTTCATTGCATTCAATATTATTGGATTGATCCCATTGGTACCCTTCATGTTTATTCAGATATTTGGGGCGGGCTTAACTTTATCAACATCTAGCGCATTTTTATATTCAGTTATATTCACTGCCATTTCATTTTTCTTGATAGGGATCATAAGAGGAAAGGTTGTAGGAAAAGGATTGATTAGAACCGGCTTAAGCACGATGGGAGTCGGAGGAATTGCTGCTATTGTAGCTTATTCGGTTGGTTATGTATTAGGTGAAGTCCTTAATCAATAAGGAATTGCTTTGAGTACAACACCACTTCTAGTGGTCGCTATTAATTATAATATATCCCGTCTGCTTCTTGTGTGTGCAATCAGATTCCTTTTGTGGAGGAATCATAATAAGTTCAGATCGCTCTATCATCTTTTAAATAGATATTCTGTCCTTCCTAGCATATGCCTCTCTTGCTACATTTATGGCACCCTTTCTGAGTAGCATAGCTCTATATACTACTTGTTGTGACAACTCAACAGCAACTTTTCTGGGATTTACAATTTCCAAATCTTGAACAGATCCTGTCTGCATCAAGGCCTCTACCAGAACCTGTCTTATGTTTTTGGTTATCTTATATCTGATTAGTTCGAACGCTTCTTTTTCTGTCCTTCCCTGGTATTCTACAAAGGATCCTATAACACCACCTGCGTTAGCGAGAAAGTCAGGTATAATCAAGATCCCGTTCTTAATTAGGTACTCATCGGCGCTGGGGAGCGTTGGAATATTTGCAGCCTCTACTATGATCTTTACACCATGTTCACGTAGTTTCGGCGCAGTTTTGTCATTTATAACTCCCCCCAAAGCTGCTGGAACGAATATATCAGCATCCACATCAAATATTTCGTCTTTATCCCTAATATCGTATTGATGTGCATGCGCAGTTTTGTTGTTAGAATTGGAAGAGCGATGTTCAGAGGTGGAAGACAAGGAAATGTGATGGTCTCTAGACAATTCGGACAGTTTTGTCTTCCCTTTCATATCAGTCATTAATCTTGGAATATTTAGCCCATTCCTATCATAAATGAAAGCAGAGACATCGCTAACTCCGACGACTTTAATTCTTGGTAAATCGTCCAGGAATTTTGCTGCAAAAGATCCAACATTCCCAAAACCTTGTATTGTTACGGTCCTGTTTCGTCCTCCCTCTGACCCGTCACCTAACTCTTTAAGTGTAGATTGTACACGAGTCAAATTTGATGATGGTAGTCTATCTAGCACCTCCAAAGATGCCTCTAATGCCACGCTTACCCCATAACCCGTAGTACCTAATTCATGTGGAATTCCACCCAGTTCTAATGGCTTGCCAGTGCAAGCGCGCATATCTCCTATCTCATGTGCGAATACCGCCATCTCTAGCTCTGTGGTTCCGACATCAGTAGCAGCAATATACTGAGACGGACAGTACGGCTTGATCATTTTTGCAAAAGATTTTATCCAGGATACTCTATCCACTGCGGTTGGATTGGCAACTATTCCGCCTTTTGCACCGCCAAAAGGTAGCCCAGCTGCAGCACACTTCCATGTCATGGTTCTTGCCAATCTAAACACTTCTAAAGGGGTTACACTTTCTGCAAATCTTATTCCTCCTTTGCCTGGGCCTGTGGATGTATTGTCAATCACCAGGATGCCCTTCATACCAGTATCAGGATCATAAACCTGCAGTACTTTTTCAGGTCCCCATTCATCCATCTCTTCCCAGGCAGAAGAAGATGAGGAGAAAAATGAACTTTCGTCCTGAGTAGGGGGCGATGAGTTAGATTTCAAATTTTTCGGCCGATCTTACTTGCTAATCTTCTCGTTAATTATTCTTGTGGATTCAATGTTTTTATGCTTTGGTCACGTGCAAAGACTATCGCAATTAATTCTTTACGATCTCAGCCACTAGATCAGTTAAGCGATCTGTGTCAAATGGTTTTTGTATGTATCTTGATATGTAATTACCGTTTTCCAAATCTCTTTTGAGCGCATCATCTACATTATATGCTGAATTGAGAATAATTTTGGTTTCGTTGAATTCTTTTATATTACGAGCAACAGAGTCGCCCAACATGCCCCCCAATGACAGAGAATCTAGACATTTATCTTCAATCATGAAACCTAAATTACGCTCTATGAGCATCAGCATCACAATTGTGTGTTCTCATAATCCGATCCTCCGAGAATTTGGCTACAGCTGCTGCCTAGAACTACCTTTCTTTCTCAATCGTCGCGTGAATATCTTATCTTCTAACTAGCTAATAATATTATTCCGATATATCAATACTATTTGGAAGATATTATCGGGTATCATGGGCTACGTGTTTTACTACGTATTGCATCATAGGCAACCCCACACCATACTGCAAGACAGTAAGGATTTAGGTATTTACATTTTGATTATACTTCGACAGTATTCCTTCCTTTTAAATACATGTGTGCTGAAGATTTTGTTGAGAAATGGCTATACTTAGAATTTACAAGCAAAAATCAGTAGACATCGAACTTTCCAAACTGGTGGAGGCAATTAGTGAAACAGGTCTGGAAGAGTGTTTACAAAAATTTTATGATAGACCACTAGAGAAGGAGACCAAGAGTATAGTGGCAGGACCTAGTTTTCTGCAATTCCTACGTAATCTATTTCGAGTTCAGATTGCTGGCGGAGACATTATACAGTTTGAACATAAGACTCACAGTAAATACTATATGCTTTCTGCAACTGGAACATGGGACGAAATAATAAAACTAAGTTAATAACAAGAAGAGGGTAGATGAATATTTTTTGCATATTTTAATGCGCTATAATTTATCTATGCTATTGTTTTGCAATTTACCCGACGGCACATTCTTTCTATCTCAGAAGTATCGTAATTCAAAGAACATTAAGATACAAAACATCTCTTACCGATATGCGCACTCAATAAATCAGCAGTGTACATAATGGAAGGAGGGAGCTTCTATAGACCCAGTATAAGGAGCTTAAAAAATTGCAAAATAAGCTATTGGCAGCCTCTTTAATAGTAACGGAGGTAAATTAGTAGATATGACTGAGTTCGGAAACCCACAACCATGCCGCAATAAGTGCGGTGCTTGGATTTATTTTGATAGTAATTCCAAGCCATCTCAATCTTCACCGGACAAATGGATCCCTTTAGAGTACTCGGAAGATACAGGCATAAAGACAGGTCGAGTGCATCAGTGCCCGAATTGGTCAGAATTTCAGCGGTCTAATGACGTCGACCAGCAGAAGGAACAATCACTTACAACACCAGCAACTACTGAGACAGCAAGATCGGCCATTACGGAAGCACTTTCTCGGTACGATATTGCACTATCAATAGCACAAGCAGCACCGTCCGTATCGGATAAACAGGATCTTATTCTAGCCATGCTGGCTGATTTATTGAGCAATATTGGGAAACTAGTTGGTATATTATCAGAACAGCAAGAACAAAGGAGAATCCAGTTTAGTAAACTCTTTGAGTCATTAGATAAACTGATAGAGCTAAATAGGAGGGAAAAAGAGTTATGAATGTCACATATCTAAATATCTCGCTTCATTCCATTTATCATCAATCCAGAATACCCGCCAATTCTACACTGTTGGCATATCGACTTTAATCCATTTTTAGTATCATGGCTTCTAATATAAACAAACGTTCAAAGAGAATATTACTAGTTTCGTTGCGATCAGATATCCTCATCGAACTTAATTGACCATATCAACTACTTTAGTTAATCTATCTAGAAAAATAGAATAAGTAATTTCCTAGGAAAAGGATAAAGCCTCTAATACTGGTCTTTGATAGACCCTTACCTTGTTGTATAGAAGCAACCTAGGATGATATAGTTTATTGACATGCTTATTTATATATATATAATACCATATCAATGGTTGCATTTAATTTACGATAATGGAAAAGAACATCCCTTTGAGGAATGGTTAATGTGTAAACTCAGAGATAAACTAAAAGAAGCGAACATGATTATTCAGCATTCTCATAAACCTCTCCTATTGTATAGGGATACCATTGAAGAAAGCAATTGCGCAGTAGAAGAAGAGGTTTGTTTATTGGCTGAAACCCATGTTATTATTTTACTTTATGCTTATGGTGGGTTTATTCCTTCTGAATTTCAACACGTAAGGATTCACACATTAGATAAATTTGCTAAATTGATTCTAGAGAAAGATCGAAAGGACTTAGTTCTCCAATGCCTTGAGAATCTGGGATAGCAATGTTAACCAGAGCTAAAACTAATTTTACTGATTGAATTAGAACTTCGATTTTTTGATATGAACTTCACTGATATATCTTAAAGTTATTTCCATAACTAGTTCAGCAGCCCTTGCGTTTTCCCAATTGGAGCAATCAAATCCAATCTCGCTGCAAGACAATTTTCTCTCACAAGTTACATAGGGCATTTTTGACTATTAAATCATTTTTCATGCGCTAGAAGGGTAGTTTAATAGTGTCTACTTCAAAATGTGGACCTCAAATCATATGGATTATTACTGACTCTCTGCTGCCTGCATTCTTCTGGTTAGTTGATACATACTATCATGACATTGACATTCGCAAATCCTTGTTATTCTTGAATCGTTGACAATTTCTAATATTTCGCCTTCGCATAAGCCATGTTCATTCTGCACACACTTTGCCGATTTATATCCAACCAACTCGACTCTTTACGTCTTTATTCTATATATGTATAGGTCGAAAAGATATTAAAATGTAGCATACAGGAAAACAGAAAAATCGGTACAAACAAGGAAATCAAGTAAGAAGTAGTAGATATTGCCCTGTCAAGCCTATGAATGCTATATTTGAATCGATCCATTTTCTGGTAATCTGACAGAAGAACTTGAACAAACGTGGGAGAAAAGATTGATATTACGAGTTCCTGAATTAAATGAAGAATGGCAAAATGTACAAAATGCGCATCCGACATTAAATCAAATGGCTATGATATCGAAGAATTAAATCTCCCTAAAGCTACGTGTTACTTGGTTTCCTGTAAACAATGTAAGACTATTCTTGGAATTGTTCAAGAAAAATAGCTTCAACGGTTACTACCTCTTCGGTATATCCAAGAAGCGTCAACGTAGATTCTCACTATTAAACAGAATACAGAAATCCATCGAATCGTCTTCAACAAACTTTAATGAGTTTCCTTGAATATTGGGGCCCATTAGATTAGTGGTGTCATTGACTATTTTTTCTGCATTCAACATGCATTTTTGATACTCTGCAACATCGATCGATGTAGTCTCATTTCTTTATGGAACACTTATGACTACTAGACCGTCAGGATAGTCAAATGTCGTTGTGTCATTAGGATCCGCTATAGGAAACGTTGTCTTGTCATATGTAGGAATTCTGATCGTTGATGCAAATAAGTTAAAAACCAAACCTGATACCGCAGTTGCCATCTCAATGATAATGACAGATGCTAACACAATTATGTTCCGCTGAAAAGTCATTTCTTAGATTTCTGACTCATTAAACCTATCCAAGTATATTTTTCCTCCATCTATGTATACCATAAGCATATCGCCATTCTGATCTCCCCCTCAAACCAATCATTGCTAATCATGCCTTTATCCATCTCCTTCTGGTTCTTCTGTCGGTGGTCCATGAGGATTTGGAGGATTACTAGGACATCCTAGAGCTGCACAATGAACGACCTCATCATTTGGTGGATCATCCGTTCCTGGCGCTCGTTCAGAATGGGGTTGAGTTGTGTTGCTGTTAACTGGTAGTTCAGAACTTACTGTTTGGGATTCGGCAGTCTGATTATCAGCACCTTCTTTAGAACTAGCCATTGTCGGGTGCTGCTGAAATATGACTAGAGTAAGAATTATTACCGTAACTGGATAGCCCATAACCCGGTTAGTCATTTGTCTCTATCTATTTGTGCCACATTCTAGAAAAGTGTATCGCGGGTGCCAATTTTTTGACTTTATTGAGTCGTGAAAAATATTCCGACTTTCGTAGGTTCCTGAACCTCAGCGTAAAATCGCTAGTGATAGGGTACTATCAGAGCTTTTTAAACATAAAAACACACTCGTAAACGCCACAAGTTGTACCCAGCATTCTGACAATCTTGAGCTGGTTTCTAACACATGTACAGCACAAGACGTACACTCAAGACTTACATTCAAGCTAAGTGCTATCATTCTCTAACAATAATGAAAATCCTTATTTACAGTGGTGGAATACAACAAGTAAAAGATAGATTGGTTGTTTGTTACTATAGTTAAAGTAGTTCTAGTAAATGTCTGCTGTATAGTTCCTGGGCCTGATAACTACGTTACTCCACTTAACGAGAAGCTCTAATATGTGCAATAGTAATGCTTTCTCTTCTTATACTTAATTCTTGAACCAATCCAAATAACAAATCGAAGTACTACAGCATAGACAACCACTCTCATTACAGTCAAATTTTACTTTACAATTACAACGGCTACACTCACAGATATGTTCAACCATAATTGTCATAGTTACATCCTTTTTTATATATAAATACAGACGCCAATTTCGACCCATCAGCTTGCATTTACACCCTAATAACTCTCGAGTTTCAGAATAAAGTCAATTCAGAATCTTGTGTTGTTGGACCTAAGTTTATCACCCAGATAGGATAAATGACATATGTATTTTTTGAAAATCCCACTCCGTAATCTTCTGGCTCAGCCAGTTCTCTGTTTACAATACCCTGAATTGTATAGTAACAATTCATGATATTCCGCCTGTATAGAATAGATCTCCAACTATAGTCTTAGTCGTGATTCAACCTTTTTCAAATATAATGCGATATTGGCTCAGATAACAGCCACCACTGGAGTATCAGCAACTCATGAAGTGATATAAATCATTAAATTCAGTCAATCGATCTAGATTGCAGATTCTCCACGCATGTTAGTGGATAAATCTACTACAATGGGTACGTCTGTGATAAATAATTTTCCGCCTAAAGTATTATCAAATCTTTCGACTAGTCTGTTGATCAAAGGTTCAACCTGGTCGTCCTTAATTATAACTTCAACTTTAGTCCTTGGGATAAATTCGGGGGTATATTGGGTGGTACCTCTTCCAACAGCAACTGCTTCTGCCTTCGTGATCCCTCTCCCGGCAACTTTGTAATGAGTCATTCCACCTGTATTAGCACTTTTTAGTATTTCGCTGACCTCATTCAATTTTCTATGTGGGATTATTATTTCCATTTTTTTCATGCAGAATCAATCCTCAATTTTACATTTAATTATAATAGCTTAAAAAGCTAATGAGTGCGATATCTTGATCTGCCGTGCTTTTTTCCCATCTCTAGCAGAATTAAAACCTCTTGGTAAGTCTGGCTCAATATATGGAAAATTGTTGGATTATCCAAGAATTCAATGAAATGATAAAACAGTGTCTTCAACTACACTTCGTATCAATATTGGTTCTGCCCTATTTCAGGTAATGCTGTCAAAGAGGGAATGAAATAACCATAATCATAGTTATAGATCAGTATTTTTCCGTCGTTAAGCTACGACAATACTTTACTATCTTTGTCAATGATGTCGTCGTAAGTATACGAACTTCTAAAGCTTAGCTCTGCAACCCCTTATAGAAGTATCATCTATCTGATTATACTATAAGATTCTTACTCTGATTTATCTAGATAATAGATCATTAATGTGTAATAATGCAATCCACTAATATCTATTAACAAGCAGATACACCATCATGTTCTATGAATCCTTTAACAACGACAACCAACAATTGGCTATCGTTAATGAACAAGATAATATTATAGGTTCAGCTGTACCTAAAAAAATATACTATCAAGGTTTACTACATCGATTTGCCTCAATTTTTATCCTGGATAATCAGTCTAGACTTTTGTTACAAAAGAGAGCATTCAACAAAAATAGACATGCAGGTCTTTTTTCTGAATCAGTTAGTGCTCAAGTAGCATATGGAGAAAAGTATATTGATGCTGCTCTGAGAAGAATTAATGAGGAGCTAGGACTCATTCTCGATGAGCATGATGCTTCTAGCGGTAGTCGATTAACACAGGTATGCAAAATGAATATAGATGCAAAGGATGAAGACTATAACTACGGCTTCGCGGGCAGTATTCTTAGCAATTCCTGGAGGAAAAATGCATTTGTTACAATATATGAATGCACGCTAGATGATGGTAGGATAGAACATCTATCAATAAATCCATATGAAATATCAAATGTCTATTTCTTGTCTCTAGATAAAGTAGTTGAGTTTTTTAACTCAAGTCCCAGCCTATTCGTGCCTGGCTTCGGATTTACACTGAAAGCATATCTTAACTACTATCAATGTAAAAGGTAACATTGTAAAAATATTTGCTTATTTAGTTTCATTCCCAATAGCGGAATCTATAAGCATCAATATGTATTCTTTCGGAGTAATTTCCATACCTTGCTTAGCTTTGTAGTTGTTACAGATTTTCACTATCTCTTGATATCTATCTTCATCTAATATAATATCTATCCGATGTAGGCGTGCATCTTCTTTAGCCATCGAATCTTGATGCTCTTTAGAGTTTATATTGCTTTGTCTTAAATTTCATCATACTTCAGAAGCCCACTTGTGATTGGAAGAATATCGGGGTATGGTTGATCCTAATCATCATGCTGAATCCCTTTGGATTGAATTTGACATACACAGTAAATCTCAAACTCTTTTAGTTCGATGTCACATAGGAAGCATATTCATACAATACTTCCTCTTCAACAATGTATGACTATTGAATTGTGTCATATAGAATTGGTATTTGCGTTTATCAGAATGTGCGAGAGATCTACAGTATAAGATTACAGAAATTTATAGAAGTAGGCATAATTATGTGTAATCCTGTTTATAGTTTTCATTTGGATCAATAAAGATAGCTGTAAAATTATTATCGAGAATGAACATGGGATTGAAGTATTTGAATTTTATCCACAAATCTCTGGATATTCAAGTCATTCTTCTAGTAAAATGAGTACTTGTAAGATCACATAGTTATACTTGATAGGATACCTAGATATTTTAATTAAATACATACTAATGTAATTATTAGTAGTAATAGAAGGTTCACATAAATATCTAGTTCACAAGTTCTGATTGATTCTATTATGAAATACAGAAGTAGAACTGAAATCGTTGGCCTCATCCTTGATGCCGCAAACGGAGGGGGAGCTAACAAGACAAAAATAATGTACAAAGCATTTCTATCATTTGCTCAACTCCGAGAATACCTCACAATGTTACAGGACAATGGACTTATCGAATATGAAGGAGGGAGGCAAACATATAGAACAGCAGAAAAAGGGATGAAATTATTGGAAATTTACGAAAAGATGTCTGAATTGGTGCCACCACTTGCGCCAACCACAGACAACAGGAACAGAGTTGGAGGCTACTAGAAATGGATCAAAGAAATACAACAAGAACGATCCTAGCAGTAATGATCGCGGCAGCATTAGTAGTATCGGTAGGTAGTATAATTGCACTGCACATATTACCAGCGGATGCAACAAAACCGAAGCACAATGATGGCGATAATAATGGTAACAGTAATGGTGATAATGTTGTCAACATCATCCCACAGCAATCACAGATGACACCGCTAAGCTTGGGAACTAGTCCTAATAGTAGAGATAATGTTGAGAGTGGTGATTTTGCTACGCAGCAATTACAACCACAACAACAAGCACAACCACAACCACAACAACAAGCACAACCACAACAACAACAAGCATCTTCATCATCTAGCGCAGCATGTGGACAAGTCGTAAGCGGAGTAGTAAATCTAACTGCAAATCTTAACTGCAGTGGAGATGGCATTATCGTCGGTGGTCCAAACACAGTAATTAACATGAATGGATTCTCAATCACAGGACCTGGACAGGACAGCTCTAAAGTAGCAATAATGGTACCAAATGTTGATAATGTAGTAGTAAATGGACCTGGTTCTCTGAGCAACTTCCAAGCAGGTGTACTTCTTACTGGAGCAAATGGATTTCAGATTAATTCTGTCATACTATCTAACAACCAGATAGGTACATTTATGACAGGAGCTGAAAATGCACAAGTACAACAAAACATAGTTCAAAACAATAATCTCGGCATAGCATCCCATTCAAGTAGCGGATCAAAACTATCATCAAATCTTATGAGTTCGAATCTATTGGCTGGTATTACTTTCGTTAATACAAAGGGTTCAACCATAGATATGAATAATATCCATGGAAGTCAAAATGGGGTATTTGTTGATGGACAAAGCGCCGATAACACGATATACGCCAACAACATATTGGATAATGTCGTTGACCTTAACAATGCAAACGGACTACCAACAAACATTAACACCAACCAATTTACAGACAATAGCTGTCAAACAAGCAATCCTAGCGGCCTCTGTATAGGTAGATAATACAAAGACGACAAGGATCAATCGCCTTCTTTTTTAATTGATAAAAAAACAGGATTTGTCCCGTAGCTATTTAGTTGGTTATTTAACGTCATAAACTGTGAAAGTAAAATGGCCTATTAGAAAGGGATTATAGTACAGATAAGAATTTCGCTTCGAAAATACTGGCCAGGCGATCGAATACAGTGACAAGGTGATAAGGTGTTAGCGGACCGAGATTTCATTATCTTATACTCTAATTAACTATTAGCATTTTCGAAATATAGATTAAGTTAGGCCGACCATTTCGTTTTCGCTGATAATGCGTTGATGTTCTGTTGAGCTACCTACTTAGAAATAGCCGCATTTTCTCATTTTCTATGAGTGTCTCCACCATTTTCGAACGTTCAGAATCTGGGATGCCAGATGAACCTAGCATATCTATTGCCCTCAGCTTCCAATATTCTTTAGCAATGGTATCACTTATAACTAAATGCCAGTCGAAAATAACTTTACCAAAAGAGGTAAGCCCATATCTTCCGTTTATCTTTTGAATTAAACCACAAATTATTAAGTTATGAAGCCTGGAATAATACTGCTTGCGGGTTAACTTTAGATTTGACAAGGAAAGTGGGACTCTTTCTTGAATACTCCCTAGCATCTCCCTACATTTTTCGTCTGATATACACTTGAGAACATCCGACTCGGTAATCAAGGATCCATAATTATGGAAAATCTACCCATATTAACAT
>JBOGPP010000019.1:0-1511 GCA_050748485.1 Nitrososphaeraceae archaeon
ATGCAGAAATGCACTAAACTGTTCAATGGCGATACTAGAAATTGTGACTCAAGTGATCAATCCCGCATTCAAATCAGCTGACTTACCAGAGATTACAGTCAAAATTGGATTAGCTTCTGGACAGACCCTGGTAGTGGTCTATGGAAGGAGTTTGTTAAGATCACATGTGGATATAGTTGGTTCGAGTATAAGTATGGCATCGAAGATAACCGCTATTGCAAAACCAAACCAAGTATTAGTGGGCGAGCAGGTCTATAATGTTTTGTTATCATCAGCTGATTCAAAAAGTTTTTTAGAAAAGAACAAACTTGTGAAAGTAAAATTAGACCAAGCTAAATGGAAATATCCATCTCGGTCCAGTGCGGAACATAAGTATGAGGTATACGAATTTTTAAGGATTTAAGAGCATGTATAAGCACGCAAACACCACGATTTGAATTTACCGGTTTAACGATCAGACACAGACTAGACGCGTATGAAATTGGAAGGAACGTACCAATGAACATAATCTGAATGCGTAAAATAACTCGATGGGCAACACCTGGTTAGGAGAAAGGATACTGCAATTCGAAATACTAGATTGAAGTAAAAATAACCGGTGACCGAGGATTAGACCCACTGACAATGACCTTTTTGACACAATTTGAACCCATATAGGCAATGAAGAGTGGACCAGAAAGCAAGCAATATTTTTGACAAATAAACAGATGAAGTAAGAGTTACTGTATGTCGGATGCTAAATACCACATACAAGAGCTGAATTTTTATGAGATTCAAGGAAGCATGCATCACAGAATATACTTTTCATCCAGTCCCGTTTAGATTTTACGAACTAATCACACGGGTTGTGAATCTATATAATTTGTAAAACCCCAAGTTTATAATTTGGATTATCCTAGTTAAATGTATGGGCTCAATTCTGGAAAGAGTTACAGATGAAATATTAAGCTGGCCAAATGTTACAGCTGAACCGCACAGATTCGGGGGTATGGAATTTCGTCTAGATAAGAGAGAATTGGGGCATATCCACGGTGACCGTCTGGCCGATTTACCATTTCCAATGAAGACCCGAAATGAACTTGTGAATTCTGGTCGTGTATCTCCACATCACGTTCTGCCAAAATCAGGATGGGTTAGTTATTGGATCACCAAAGGAGAAAATGATATTCCCGTAGTAGTAGAGCTCTTTAAAATGAGATATGATCAACTTAAACCCAGTCAATGAAGAACAATATTAATAAAAGTAGAAATTTTAACAAGATAATCCCGTTAGCGGCCCGATTTTTATACAAAAAGAAAAAAGAAGGAACCGGTTGCTTTTTGCTATTCTCTATTACCTTCCTATACACAGACCACTTGGATTACTTGTCTCACAACTGTTGTCCACATACTGATTTGCGTTGATGTTTGTTGGTAGTCCGTTTGCATTGTTAAGGTCAATGACATTCTCAAGTACGTTATTGGCTGATATAGTATTCTGTGAGCTCTGTCCATCAAGAAATACTCCATTC
>JBOGPP010000020.1:0-20885 GCA_050748485.1 Nitrososphaeraceae archaeon
GAAAGCGGCATTGAATACACCGACCAGGTTCTCGAACTCATTCCCTCTCCACATTTAACAGCCACTGATGTTTCGTTGAGAGATTATCAGCAAAAGGCATTGAATACATGGATAAAAGTAGGTATGAGAGGCTGTATCGTACTTCCAACAGGAGCAGGCAAGACGATATTAGGAATCAAATCTATAGAAAGAATTAACTCTGCAGCATTGGTTGTGGTGCCCACATTAGATCTCATGCATCAATGGACTGAAGTATTATCAAAGCACATTATAAATACATCCATTGGAAATCTGGGTGGTGGATCCGAAGACATTGAGGCAATAACTGTAGCTACTTATGACTCTGCATACATTAGAGCATCAACTCTTGGCAATAGATTCTCTCTTGTAATATTTGATGAAGTTCATCATCTTGCCGCACCCGGCTATAGATCTATAGCAGAACAACTAGCGGCTCCGTACAGGTTAGGTCTTACCGCTACGATTGAAAGGGAAGACAAGTTACATTTGGACTTTCCAAGATTAGTTGGTGGTGGGGTTGTCTTTGAGATCCACCCGACCGAGCTTGCTAGGAGTAAGCATCTTGCCTCTTACGAAATTGAGAGAATACAAGTCGCATTGACCACTCAGGAACAGAATGAATATCAGAAGAACTTTGGAACATATCAACTCAGTCTTAAGAAACTGGGAATTAGGATGAATTACCATGGTTCATTTAGAAGGTTGATAATGATGTCAACAAAGAACAGAGTGGCCCGCGAGGCCTTACTTGCCAGAAATAAAGCAATGGATATCGCTTTGAATAGCAAATCAAAATTAGAAATATTGAGGAAAATCCTCGCTAAGAATAGGGGTGTGAAAACGATAATTTTTACGCAACACAATAGCCTGGTTTATGCAATTGCCGATGAGTTTTTAATTCCTGCGATAACTTACAGAACTGACAAATCAGAGAGAAAAGAAGTCTTGTTAGGTTTCAGAGAAGGACGATATCTGGCAATAGTCACATCGAAAGTTCTGGATGAAGGAGTGGATGTTCCTGATGCTAAACTCGGAATCATTGTTAGCGGGACCGGGAGTGGTAGAGAATTTATTCAAAGACTCGGAAGGCTTTTGAGACCAAAGCGTGTTAGTGTTGATGGTACGGATCAAAAAGCCAAACTAATAGAAATCATATCATCGAATACTCGTGAAACAGGTACTAGCGAAAGAAGGAAAAAAGCCCTTACTAAAATCAATCAAAGAAAGAAGGGACCAGAGGACGATTAAGCCGAATATCTGCAGTATGAAGAGGGAGGGCCACAAGTAGGGAAGTAGACAACGACACAAGTGCTCATCTCAATAGCAAAGACTTGATGTTAAATTGATCAGGATCAGAATTTGACAGATTGTTACTTCTAGGAGAGATATGGTGAATCTTCAAATTTACTCTTGATTGCAAATTTCTCGAAAGCAAGTATTTAATGTGAATCCAAATAGAGACGCATTTGAAGGAATTCTAATAACTAGAAATACTGCAGTTCTTTGATATCTTTTTTCAGCATCCTGAATTTGGACTGCGCAGCTCCTAATGCATGGATTAGGACTACAACGGAAGTGTATCATTGAGATTAGAACAAGACTAAGCGTTACATCACCCCTACCTCTACGCGTTTACTGTTGCATGCTTTCATATTTGATAGTAATCCATTCAAAAAAGACAATTAGCTAGAAAGATTATTAGTTGATTGTTGTGTTAAGTTATTCAGGTGGAAAATTGCATCGAACTTGGCCAGAGTATGTGAAAGATACTTCGAAATTAATACTGGAATCAGTATCGATGATAGTGCTGGCAACTATTATCTTACTTCCGAATATATTGGTTACTAGCAACCTCAATATCATTGATTTCTATACCGATCAAGCGCGGAACCCTAACTACGTTATTGCATCTTTAGAGAACGAGACAAATTCATCGACATCTTCAATATCTACTACTTTGGATAGCGGTCCTGGGAGCTTGGAATATAATGCCAGATATTTATGTGGCACGATCGTTGGCGAAGACGGTCCTCTTAGGCCAGGACGGTATAACTCGGACATAAATATCTTCAATAGACAGCTGTATCCAGTTTCCTTCTTCTGGAATGCAATACCGTCATCAACCCCTCAATCGAGCGAAGTAGCTGATGGATCTGCCCTTGATTCCTCGCCCTCTACCGCGGACACCAATTATAGATTGCAAGCCTTACAACCAGGTGAGTCAATTAGCCTCAGCTGCAAAGATTTCGTGCCGTCTTTTTTGTTGTACTCCAATACTACCGACGGTGTTGATAGATTTATTGAAGGAGTTTCAACTATAAGTGTTGATCTGGATCCGTCCATACAAGCTGCTATAACCTCCTCCTCTAGTGGGATCGTCATATCTCAACCTACAGGCGAAGCAACAAATGAACCGAATACCAATATCTTGAGTGTCGACGGTATCTATACCGTAAATGCTCTTGAGGTTCCAAGTAGAGAGATTGTATTGCAACTTGTCGAGTACAGCATAAACAAACAGGACATAAACGGAAAATTGCCAACTGAAATAATTTTAAAACCACTCAGTATCACGGTTCCTATAAGGACAAATGAGACTGTAAATCCTGATACACAAGTTAAGGACATACTTGCTAGAGAATATTCGTTAAATGCGACAGAAAGGCAGAGCCTTGACATCACAATAAGAAATCTCAGTCTGGGCGTTGGAGCATTGGATGATAATCATGCTATATCTCTTCAGCGAATCAATGCATATCAGCCTGCTCCTCCTTCTGCCGCCTCTCCGCCATCTGTTGGCAATTGCACCTCACCTTGAGAACGATATACGCAGATTGATATTAGTCATGAAATAAGTATATAACTGCATTGATTTATCAAACCCTACTGATATCACAATCAAGCTGCTCGCACCCAAAAACAAGATGATTTGGTTCTTACTACAATAATGACCGCTTTGTTAGTATCATAAACATTCAATCATTTCGATTGCAGCAGAGAAGGTAGGCAATTAACGTTCCCGCATTTTCAACTTTCTTTTCTTTTATTAGATTTTTCAATTGGCGTATGGATATGATCTCAATATCTGTTATTATCTCTGTGCTTTCGTATCTTGGCTTATCCTTAGTAAGTTCTGTTGCTTTAAAAAGGTGGACGAGCTGCCTAGATTTGCTTACTGAAGGGTGATAACTATATACATGCTCTATTGCATTTGTAAAATATCCTGTTTCTTCCAACAATTCTCGCTTTGCCGTCGCCATCATATTCTCTCCATCTTCTACGTGCCCTGCTGGGAATTCTAATAGAATTTTTTGTAGAGGATACCTAAATTGTTTAATCATGACCAAGGTGTTATCATCAACGAAAGGAACAATTACTACAACATCGGGAGATTTGTACCACGTATACTCTATTGTCTTTCCACTGCTTGTTACTTGGACTTTGTCTTGATATAGAGTGATCCATTGATTTTCATAGATTCGAATATTTTTGAGTGTTTTCCAGTTATTTGCAATAGTCAAACCTACATTTTATGCGATTAACATGTTTAAATATATCACACAAAATTGGTTATTCTGGGTAACACCAGCATGTGCATGTTCAAAATTTTAAGAGACGAGGACAATATTTGATTAATAGTTACTAAATGGTTTGACTCGGTTTTGAAAAAGAATATAAGATCATTTAGCCATCGATCGAGTTAGTTCTGTACCCTTATCAGATAGCCTATATTGGTACGCATGTCGGAGGTACGTCGCATCATACCTGTTTTCAGGAAAATAAACTTCTATTGACTACCAAACCCGATCCACGTGCACCTGGTAATTTATCTTATTTGTTTGTCCGTAATAACCTTCGAATATGCTACGATGAATCTCCTTGCATACATGTTAGCATTCTTCTCTGATCCTCGGTGTACGCCGCTTCTAGACCTAAGATGATGATAGAATTCATGCAGTATAACAAAAGGATTGTAGAAGATGTCTGAATTCATCGCATATATTCTGTTTTCGTTTTGAACATATACTGCATATACAGTTTTCCGCTTTCCTTTGATAGTGCCTACAACTATCTCGGGAGGACGAATACTGTACAGATCGCTCAATTCAGTCAGAGCTTGTTCAGTGCCTTTGTTAAGGATCTTCTGTACAATTCTGGCCATCCACTGTTCGTCTAACAGAGCGCCAGAAGAAGTAGTAGACATATTCTGTTTCTATACAGTTGTGCGAATATTTTAATATGTTTTTGCATTCGTAGAGATGAATAAAAGATCTATTGATTATCCGTAGTGTTTAATTGATTTCATTAAAGTAAAAAGGCACCCACAACTATTAAACCAACTACTAGTCCCGCAACCACCACCATTACCTGGACCTATCGACAACCCATATTCATTGGCTTTGAAGGAAAAGCGGTGAGGCATTTTCAAAGTCAAGAATTTTGGCACCGTTACGAATATCATACTATAAAATATATGCTAACGGCAGCTTAATTAGTCACAGAAATGCTACTTCCTATTTGACGACTAAAATACAGAATCACAAGGGTATTTTCATGATACTGACGATAGGCTGTCGCCCCTTTGAGCGGCACAGAAAGTGCCGGTGATAACACTGAATTCAGTATTACTCCCTGGCAGCCAGATCAGTGTTACCCCAGAAGGGAGCAATTTACTGATTGGTGCGATAAATTGTGAATCGAATGCCTGTATAAATAGAATTGTAATTGTAATTTCATATGCATTAACCTATTCGGGTTGGCTAAACAAATGCAATAACTCGGCAAGTGGTGGAGACCAACCCACTCTCGTAAATCTTAAGATCTAAACTTATAAAGATGAAAACAAAAGGGTAAAAATAACAACGGGCAAGAGACTTTTATATAACAACTTTCAATAAGGAAGATGTGAACAAATATTTGATGATAGGGTTCATTGCCCTGTCCGCTTCCTCTATACTCTTTTCCATTGCCTTTGACGTATCGTACGCACAGACTGAGATCGATTCAACCGGCGAAAGAATTGAGTCGGCTAATGATACTTTTACCTCCGCAT
This sequence comes from Nitrososphaeraceae archaeon, assembly GCA_050748485.1. Taxonomy (GTDB): domain Archaea; phylum Thermoproteota; class Nitrososphaeria; order Nitrososphaerales; family Nitrososphaeraceae; genus TH5896. Next base: position 5,075 of record JBOGPP010000020.1, read on the forward strand.
TGGATCTATTTGTTGTACCTGAGACCGTTGGAGGGTATGGCGTGTATGAAGAACATCCCAGCACTTTCTCGCCTGGAGAAGATATTGTATTATACGTAGAACCAGTTGGATTTTCTCATGAACCTGTAAGAGCTACCTTGCCAGGGAATGAAACTTTGTACCTAATGAACTTTACTGCTGACGTAGTCATTTCAGATACTGTGGGGAATGTCCTTGGAGGATTTCAGGACCTTCCAATTTCACAGATAGTTTCCCATCATCAAAATAAGGAAATAAATCTAGTAATAACACTCTCTCAATCTGCACCATTTCCGGAAGGCGACTATAGACTTCTGTACACAATACACGATGAACCCTCTGGTAATACCTTTGAAATTGCCAAAGCCGCAAATATCACATCTGAGAATGGGTGATTCGATCTAGTTGGCTCCGAAATGAATTCGTCATGTCTATCTAGAAGGATCTTGAAGGATTGCATATCATACCGAATAAAAGCTTGCACTCAGCGCCGATTGGTAATGTCATGATAGTTTGAGTTGCGCGTTATATAAACCGTTACTCGGCGAGGACCTATTTGCACAAAAAATATATTTTGATCATACTTATCCACATATCCCCTAAATGGACAGCATCTCCAATGTGCTCTTGGTTCGAAGAATCGACCATTGACTTGACAAGTGCGTTAGCTACTGAGCTCAGTCTAGAATCTAGAAATGCGTTAACCACTGGTGGCGCAGCAGCGTCGTCAGCAGCCAGTGGCGGCTCTGCAGCATCTGCGGCGGCGGCGAGTTGATGATTAGGACGGTATTAACTAAACCAAGGGAAATTGGATAGACTTTGAATCACGTCTAGCAAAGACTCGGCTGTCTATTTTTATCATTTTTTTGAGTAAATCCAACTATCTATTGTCCATGGTATTGCTTCTGCCCATAGTTCCACAATAGACTAGAGAATCAGTCAATTGTTATTTCAATAACTTCAAGGAAGATTTATTCAGTTGTGGTGATACTCTGCTGGCGCTTTTTCGCTGGTTAATCTCACCAGGTCTATTGAGATTGCCCGACCTTGGGATAAAAGATTATCCGCAAGCACGCTATCTGATTCGCCAAGAAGGGAATAGCAAAACAATCTTAAGACCAAACAGGGAAGCCTAAAGGTTGTATGTGATGTGTCATCTAGTTCACATATTTCTTATCGGGATAGGATCTATATTATCAAGGATGTTATTCTGAAACTTGTAGAGTACGGTGAACTGAATCATACTGCATTGGTAAGTTTCTGCGGATTAAATATGACCAAGCATAAACTTCTAATAGATGATTTGGAGACAAAGCAATTAATTACTAGAAATCTGATTCTGGTCGGTAAAAGAACGATTACCATTTACAAACCATCGCTCAAGGGGATCGAATTTTGCAAAAGTATACTAGAACCATATGAGACCATGTTTCCACGCGTCTCAAGTGGTGTCCGATAAAGCGAACAAGAATATCCACATTCAACCACAAGCTTTCGAATCAAATCTTGGTGTGATTTATTTTATTGTTTTCGCAATTCCTTATAAGGTCCATTACCGTTCTAGTCTTATCGCTATATTGAATGATATCGACAAGGATCTACCAATTGCTCTCCTCGTAGCGATACCTTCTTTACCGCAAGACATACAATTCAAATTCACATTCACTTTCTGACATCATAAATTTACATGCAATGTAAGAGTGAAAATCAAAGGCCTCCAGGTACAACAAATAAAGGAACAGGCCTGGACGCAAGAACAGAAGCAGGTAAAGAGCATAACCGCCAGAAGCCGATCATAATGCACCTGTCTTTAAAGCCTGCTCCCTTTCTTTTACTATGATTTGTGTTGGCGAGACCCTTGATCGTTTCTTACTTTCGGGTACTAATTTTTAGTATCAAAGACCCTAGCAATACATGTCTGATCGTCGTCCATGTTAAATTGAACAGTCTGCACTCTATCTATATCTGATAGCTCTGATTCTACATCAGTGAGTATCAGAAAATTTTCTTGAACATCTGCACTTTCGATTTCCGTAGATGAAGTTATGCAGCCTGAGCTATCCATGACCACTCGTGAGGTGCTGTGCGTTGTCGCTGGATCCTCATTGAAACTTACTGCATAAATGCCATTATTTGTGTAGAAAAGGTACGAGAACAGTTGCTCGCTATTCGTGGGAATAGAACCACCTACCGTATTCACCGGATTTAAGATCAAATATACACTATGGTGTCCAGAAATCCCAAATCTATCTATCTTCAAATTGCCCGTATCAAGGGCATAAACCTTATCAGAATTATTCATATGGTCGCTTTGTTTGTCTATCGCATAAATCGAATTCATAACTCCTTCTGCTGCAAATAAAACGCAAATGAGTATAACCCACAACACAAATTCTATCGCCTGTGTTTGTTGATTACCTCCGTTAGTCATACGAAATCCGACACTTCGATTCATAATAGCCAGATATAAGAATTAATATTCGCATTTGTTGCTAACAAATGGAACATACCCCGGTCAAATTAAAGCGCAACAGGACAGGACAGCACTCGAACATCGAATTTGTCGAATATGACTGACCATCCATCAGTTACCCTTGGCATCATCTCTTTTATCCTAACGACTTTAACATTAAATCCCGTTTATGGTCACTTTCTAGAGGTTTACGCTTGTCAGAAGAGATATCGCCATGAAGATAGATATCTTTTATTTCTACGTCGTCCAATAAAATATCGATAATTTTCATATAATCAACTTCTGCCAAGTTTGAATTATCTGACATTCTTATACTATCTATTGCTTCTAATTTCCAATAATTACTTGCTGTTCTTTCAGCTATTTTCTGAAGACTGTATATCACTTTTCCGAATGATGACAACCTGTACTTTCCTCTCTGCCTTCTTATCAACCCAGTTAAAACGAGATCCTTAATCCTATTGTAGTACTGTCTTCTAGATAATCCTAGCTCTACAATGAGGAGTTGCGATTGGGCATCTTCAGCCTCTATAATAGCTTTAAACAGTTTCTGAGTTTTTTGATCAGACAAAGCCTTCAAGACATTTGCCATTGAGACACTCTTTGACACAATTCATCCTTCTTCGCTAGGAGCTTTAATTAGTTGCGTGGAATAAGAGTGCGATTTTTAGGATTTAGCGTAACAGGCCCGTAAAGACGGTAATTCAGCCAATGAATACTAAATGATCTTGAAATTATCTCATTTAACCAAGTCAGCGAATATATTATCAATTCACAAGTATTTTCTTTCTCTATTTTGCAGTTGCGTCATTAGTGGAAGATATTTCCTGCTGCAGGTAACGATCGTATACTTATTACCTGAATAGGTTTGCATAAGGTCCATCCGATTGGCCGGAGCGTTCCTCAAATGTGAACTTGTTGATCTTTGAACTAATTTCACTTCTAGAGGAAATCTCAATAAACTGATAGTATATTGAATTATTGCGTTACACAATGCCGAAATAATCAAAAAAACGAGCGCCTTAGCCTTCTTATTTAATTTTTCCGCAAATACCCAAAGACTATTAAGGATGATAGTATTCATTTTGCTACAATCGCCGGTTTTTCTGTGGGATACTGAAAATTTGGATTAGTAACTTGTCTGAATCTCCTATATTCCTGGTCTACCTTCATTGCCGCAGTCAGAATCTTGCTTTTGATAGATTTCGATGATCGTAAGAAAATCCTAGTGTCTTTAGGTAAGCAGTGTCCCCCTATTCCTTCTCTTGGTTCGAGTATTTCTACGTTCCACTTGGAATTTAGTGCGTCGCGTAACTCTGCGAAATTGATGTGATTCGCACGACAGTAAAGATAGAGATCCTCCGCAAATGCAATTTGAAGATACCTATGAGCGTTTTCAGCAACCTTGGTCACTTCGGCTATTTCTATATCAGATACTAGATGCAATGGTATCCCTAGTGAAGGAAATGCGGGACCATTCAGACTACTCCCCGTGGCCGTCTTTGGAGTGCGTGATTTTATTCGTATCATATCCCTCGATCTAGTATCGATTCTAATGCTACTTTCAGTACTACTGAAGACATCATTTCTAACTTGGGCGTCAGCGCAGCTTTCATACACAATACCACAGGAATTTTTGTTATTGGTAGGGCTTATAGCGTTATCATCCACTTCAGTAGCATTATCATGACCATTGTAAAACTTCGCAGCCATTCGCAGACAACAGTCACAAACTCCACCTGCAACGCGCAATTGGTTAACCCCATGTGACTCTTGTTCAGTGGCATACCATCTATGGGGCACGTGAGCCACATGTAATCGGTGATTAACCAATTCAAATACTTTCCTTGATGTACCTCTTGGAACGGTACTTTCTATGGAAATCAGGGCTCCTTTAGATGCTTCAACACCTAACCTTTTAGCGATAGAGAATAAGCTTTCTATTTGGGGCTTGAATATATTATCGGCTCTGTGGGTAGGAAGACACAAAATGTAAACGCCGAACCCATCAAAACTATCAGTTTGCTTTATACCAGCGATCTTCGCATGTTCCAATGCCTTTTGACTGATATCAAATCCGTATGCATCTAGACCCTTTTCCTTAACATATTTTGCTACAGGCAGCCCAACTTCTCCCAGGCCAACCACCAGCACTTTGTTCCATCTGGAACCAGCTAGCTTCTTCCTGGGGTGTCTAGAAAAAGTGTTATCTTGTATGCTTCTCTCCAATTGCAATTAGATTTAGCTCCACCAATTAGGATATATCCGACTCTTATAGCAAGTACTTATATAGATTAAAGTTATTGGTACCAAATCACTTTTCATGCGAGTTTTATGTAAAAATGCTTCAATATGTTCAATGTTAAGGAAGGAATAAGTCAAGACAGTATTTCGTATCCAGGTTAACACTTCATCTAAATAATTCTTGAAATACGTGAGATTTATCCGGAATACCCATTACCTGTGATTTTAGAAAGCGGTTAGCAAAATCAGAGGGTTACTATCGAAATTTTCTTCGGTTGTGTGAAATTATTAGCTATGTTTCACGATCTCTTTCAGTGATACACTATTTGGTGAGAATCTAAAAATATACTCGAGTATCAAACAATCCTTTATGTATTTTCAGGGTAAATTCTTATCGAATCTCTCGTTACTCATAGCGATATCTTATTAATGATTGAGACCCAGGCTAAACAGCTGTCAACAAACGAGAGAGCCAAAACTAAAACGCTGATCCAAACAGCAGATAAAGTAGAAGAATACAACCATTTATTTCAGAGTATTTTTCCTACGCCTGAAACGAAATCAAGTCGAAAATGGAGAACTGTCAAGTTTACTATTCTTACAGTAGTTAGCGTACTCTTTACGATTGCTATCTATCGAGAAATCTTTGTCATAGACCCTGTGACGGGAATTTATGGTCTGTGCGTTATATTTCTGATCTTTACCTCATTCTTCTTTAGCTATATCAGATACAGGGATCCATCAAAGGAGCCTGTTTCGGCAGATCTCATGGGAAAGTCGGCCTCGGAAAATCCGTTGGCCAGTATAATAATTGCCGCAAAGAATGAACCTATTTTGATCAAAAATGCTGTTTCGGGTTGCCTAGGCTCTAGTTATGATAACATTGAGATTTTTTTGGTTAATGACGGTTCAACGGATGAAACAGGTATCGTGATGGATAACCTGCACAGGCAGAATCCAGACAAAGTCAAAGTAATTCACATTGCCAAAAATGTGGGAAAGCGCAAAGCTATCACCGAAGCAATAAAGAACGGAAATATACATGGCGATATTATTATTCTCCACGATTCAGATAGTATCGTCTCCCCTACTGCAATCGAGAGATTAATGTCCGTATTTAGAAATCCAGACGCAGGTGCCGCTACGTGCTATTCTAGGCCATTAAACGGAGACCTGAACACTCTAACTAAAATGCAAGACACGTGGTACCATGGTTCATTTAATGTTTTTAAGGGAATGGAAAGCTCGTTTGGGTCAGTAACTTGCTGCTCAGGAGTGTTATCGGCGTATCGAAGAGAGGCAATCATACCTTGTTTGGAAGCTTGGTCCAATGATACATTTTTGGGAGAAGAGTTTAGACCCGGAGACGATAGGCAGCTTACAAGTTACGTTATTGGTGGAAATAAATACTATCTTGGTAAACAATATAGAACATGGAAGACATATTACTGTGAAAGTGCTCATACCCTTACAGAAATACCATCAACATTCAAGAAATTTATGAATCAACAAATAAGATGGAAGAAGAGCTGGGTGAGGGTCTTTTTATTTACAGCCCCCTTCTACTTTCGAGATCGTCCTTTGCTTTCAATGGCATTTTATTACATTCAGATGACACTCTCACTTATCGGCCCCATAGTTACAGCGAGAAATATGATAGTCCTACCTCTCATGGGAGAATATATGTCTGCGCTAGCCTATCTTGCAGGAATACTTTTTATTGCGCTGCTTTTTGCAATGGACTTTAGATTTCAAAATCCTAAATCAGGTCACAGGTGGGTTTATCGGCTTTTATTGGCACTTCTCAGCGTCAATATACTAAATTTCCTAGTGTACTACTCCATGTTTACAATTAAGCGTAAAGCTTGGCTAACTAGATAAATAAGATCTAGAAGTCAAAAGAGGGAGGGCCATTGAATGAGTACTGACACGATAGATTTGATTTGCAGGTCGACTATCTGATGAGTGGTTACTTTGAAGCAATTGTTCTGTCTTCCAACCTTCTTTTGCACTAGATCGTTGGCACTTTTATGATGTATAATAATATTGCAAGAGGTAAAATTAATGTCAGGCATCTTCCCTTAACTACGTTATCCTCTTAATCCATTAGCTTATTTTTGACATCTTGTTTCATTTTTGTCAGATTCCAAGAAAATATCCACAACACCTCAAATTCGGGCCTTTCGCATCAGTAGTTACTAAGATTTGTCTATTCATGCATATTTTAACCAGCTAGATATATGTTAAACGTAGCATGAAAATGATTTAATGTTTGACTTATGTCCAAACTGCAGAACAGAAACTCCCATATCTTCATACAGACACAAAATAGATGAGCACATTTCGTACTTCCTGGTCAAGTGTAATAAGTGTGGAGATCTGTGGCAACATGAATGGGTATTGCCTCACACATATAAAAGCAAACTACTAGAAAGGACGGTCACAAAAAAATCCCACCGCAAAGAAAATTTTGTAAGAGTAATTGGTAATAGCAGACGATTAAGATCCATTGCAGTAGTGTCAATGTTATTAGTAACACTTACCTTAACACCGCTCACATTAGAACCCTCATCACAACCGCAAGCAGCCTTGGCTCAACCTTCGTCATTTACCGAATCGTCACCATTTTTGGCTTCTGAAGCAAACACTTCCTCTATCGTAGGTACTAATTCAACCTCAGATGTTGCTGGGCTTGATCTGTTGAGGATTGGTATGTTCATTTTTGGAATTGATAACGACACAGGCAACATAGTTACGTACGTGACAGCTAGAAACATGACAAAAGCCGGCGCTGAAGATGCTATGACTCTCGACAGGGCAGATAATGCGACCGATGGGATCGCAGAAGTATACTATTCCTTTCCAGAGATTTCAACGAAGGTAGGTGACAAGTTTGAGGCATGTGCATTAAAGGTAAATGATCAATCTATTCAATGCACTTCTGGCTTTAAGTCACCGGTAAACAGAACAGAAGTGGCTCAGATACTAGTAGGCGATCAGCTGTCCAACAATATCAATCAGTAGATGCTATAGAAAGTAATACGGAACGGCCACGGCGTTGACCTCTGATAAAAGCTGCCTGTAGCATACAAAAGCTTATGATAGTTAAGGCACGCAGAATGTCTTGCCCTGGCCGAACCGAAAGCTGAATATTGAGGTGCAAGAAATAGACTTCAAATGACCCAAAAACTCGAATATGAAACTGTATTAGTCGTATTAAAGATACTTTGAATGGGGCGATTAATATCTACCGTTTCTTTTACAACTCATGATCCATTCAGGTTTTGACTCTTAACCAACAAGAAATGTCTGGACATTCTTAATTATCTTAATGCTAAATGCTGGCGCCATCCCCAGTCCCTATCTGGTGATACAGTCTGTCACTAATGGCGCTAAGGCTTTCAAAGCTAGCGAAGGTGTGATTCCAATACCAAATCCTGCCAAAACGCATGGAAAGGTGTTCTAGTTAGATTTAGGATCAAAGAATTATATCAGACAAAACCAAACGGGCAAGAATGGTATCATTCTTGGCAAAATGGAATAACTGGGAACTAGCATATGGGCAACGCGATATTTACGACAACATCGAATTGACAGGAGATGGTTCATTCAAAATTCCTGGAGACGAAGGAATATCCGCAGCGTCGGACAACTGACCCTCCGGGGTAATAGCCGGAAGCAACGAATATCTATTTAATGGTAAACTATTGGATGAATCCTCTAACGATGGGATTCAATTGAACCTTTTGATCTTTATCGTTAGCTTGAAATATTTGTTTCATGGTTTAGTAACTGTATTTAAATCTATCCAGTTCACGCTATGATTACTTATATTTTGCGGCTAATCGTTATGAGTTGAAGAAGCATTGATGTATACGTGTTGGGTCACGATCCTAATGGATTATATCTTCATAAAGCCGATGGTATCGTGGACATGAGAATCCATCAGACTAGTCAACATTTTCATAATGGTAGAGCATTATTTCTTGTTTGTTTTTTGATTATGTCTGCAATTTTTTTGTTGTCAGAACCGCTCTCCATCTTTGGTCAAAAGGCAGTAGTATTAACTTTTGACGACGCCTGGAAGAATCAAATGTCTAATGCTGTGCCAATAATGGAAAAGTACGATTTTAGAGCTACATTTTTCATCGTGTGCAATTATGTGGACAAAGAAGGTAGGATGACTTGGGAAGACATATCGGGTCTCGATAAGCTTGGATATGACATCCAATCTCATACCATGAATCACAAGGACCTCACAAAGCTTTCGTCAGAGGACCTTGAATACGAGGTAGGTAATTCCAAGCAATGTCTACTAGAACATGGATTTCCAAATTCTACTATTTTTGCAACACCTTTCAATGCTGGTTGGAACAACGCAACCGTTGTCAATGAAACAGCAAAGTATTATGATATGGGTAGGAGTGGAAATGGAGAACCCATGTTTCTAGACTGTGGTAAATATACGAAAGATCAAAAAGATTGTAGAACCTTCTACGATAACGGAACCCTAACTTTCGCGAACAGGTATACTATCAAGGGATGGAGCCACAATTTTTATGATAAAAAGTACGCTCATGATACAAATAGAATCTTAGAAGAATTTATTCGTGTCGTAGAGAGACAAACGCGTTACAACACCAACCAAACATTTGAGGCATTGCCCGTAATAATTTACCATAAAGTAGACACTGCGAGCAATGATTCAGGGACCACCACAACAGAACTTTTTGAGAAGGAGATGCAGTATCTGCATGACAACGGATTTGAGGTCATTACAATGTCCGATCTACATTATGACACAAAAGCAAATAGGTTTTATGCTCCTGCCCTTGGTATTGATGATCTTAAGGCACGATGAATTTAGTATAGTTTGTCAGTCTTCCGACACAATTGCTATTGATACAATTGCTAGACACATCAAGATTACTTGTGTTGAACTGTAAGTTAGCAAATCTCATTATCGTAAATTTCATATTGCTTGAATACCTGTACAATAATGGAGTTTCTGGGATTTGCCAGAATACTAAGAACAACATAAGCAAGGCTTAGCATTAACAACCTTTTCATTTCTTTACTTTCCTGAAGACAACGAGTTGATCTGGACTATTGTATGTAGTAACCTACAGGTAGTGTGTGGTGGCCATATTTTAATTTAGGAACAGATATTTTTTCCGGAGCGTAATTATACTACTTATCTAAAATCCACGAGTAGCATTGTATAATCGTCCCCATTGCTGACTGTTGAAAGGTGGACATTTTAAGAATTCACAGCAGCTATTCGGGGTAATCCTTACCTGATCTGTTCATTATCATGAGGCTCTTGAGTATATTCATCAAGGAGGCAAATTTACAATCTCTATTTTAGATACTTTGGACAAAGGAGCTGCATACTCGTAAACTATTTGATTACTGCTTATCCTTCTCATTACTCCTCTTATTTCAGTGACTTCTATCTGCTTCATTATTCGCTGAAATCGCCACAAAGTTTGACCTATCACAATTTTGAATTTGTAATTTCCAGATTGGATATCTTCTTTTTCCAAGACCCAGTGTTCACATTCTTGAGCAGTCCCTTCGATTTTTGGGCTTTGATTTAGAAAACGAGCCAGCATTCTTTCAGCTTTATCATCATATTCAATCAAAAATACCCCCTCATCATTGTTAAATTCTAAAAGTATCTTCTCTGCCATGAAACTATTCTCACCAGAATACTCAACTTCCACCTTTGGGTTCTTTTGCCATTCTTTATCTTGTCTCATTTTTGATTGACTTCCAGTCATCTAATGAACATCTAGTCCGTTAAAAAAAGTTATTTAATAAAACCATCTAAAATAGTAAGGCTTATCAATTAACTCGTAATTCTGGTATGGTCCATAACTGTTCGGAGCAGGTCATGCTTAGAGTAAGCCTTGAAGATTTTTCTCAATCATATGATATCAGAATTCAAGGGTTATAATAAATTCAAGATGGTATGAGAATTCAGCGGAATGTAGAAAACATTGGACGCAATTATCCTACAATGTTAGCTGATATCCTTAACTGAAAGTATCTCGAAAGGCAAATATGGTACAGGACAAGTCCACCCGAAGTAATGACAAAATAATACTTACTTCCACCAACACACAAGCAAAGCGCAAAGCCCTCAAGGATATGATCATCATTGGGGGAATAATCTTTTTGACATGGTACCTCACCACCTTCGTTTTCGAATCGTTAATTCCTCCATGGGCGTTGACTTACATAAAAATTGCAGAGATTGTGATTATAGGCTATTTTTTTGTAGAAATAGTGAGCAACCTAGTATTCCGCTTAACTTCCTCTTATTTCGGAGATACTGCACATTCTATTAAAATATTCATAAGAATTGCCAGTGCTATCATAATTGCTGCTATCGTAATTTCTTATCTTAGTAAAGACCCGCTTGTAGCAGCCTCCATAACCACAATCACTGGGTTAGTAATAGGCTTTGCTTCTCAATCACTTATCGGAAATCTTATAGCAGGATTGTACCTGGCTAGCACCCGGCCTTTTAAGGTCGGCGACAATATAACAGTATTCGGAAACACTGGCTTGATATATGAAATAGGCCTCCTATATAGCAGACTTTTATCAGACACAGGCGACATAATCATTGCTTCCAATAATTCCCTTGTATCAGCCACGATTATAGTCCACAAAAAGGAAATCTGAATGGATAATCCTCCTTGTAATCGGTCAGGCTAAAATAGCGTCTAGGAACAAACCAAAGGGCGGGGTCATTAAGTCTGCCCGGTTATCCCCAAACGATTTTTTACCGGTATTACAACTCACACCCTTTTTTCAGAAGGAATATCATACTCTAAAATAGTTCAAACTTCGTTTGAGTTTAAGGTAAATTCAAGAATTGATTTCAAATAAACAAGTATTAAGATCAAAATCAGTAATTACACCCACTGGAATTGTACATAGGGTTGAAATAATTAGGTGTGTTAAGTTCTGGACGGTAAATAGGTACTTGTTAGTATTCATATAATCTTTCGTAGGCTCTTTAAGTCGAAGTTACCTCTTTGAATTAGTTGAACAACTATTGAGCGGAATCTTCAGTTAAACGATACAATTGCTAGGCCCTCATTTGTTTGTGGACCCATCTGTTCTGGTAGGCTAGATGCTCATCAATGCTCTTATTAGACCTAAGGGAATGATCGTGACCAATCATTATATGCTGACAGACCGCATTGCCACTATAGATTTGAATCAATCCGGTTTTCTTGTCTCTGATCGTGTACTGGTTTCCCACATATTCCAAACACCCAGGCCTGTAGAATAGTTTGGGTAAATTTTGAACATCACCATCAACATCCAAAATATTTTCTTCATTTTTATCCAATTTTCGTCTGATCGTAGGTATGTGGTATCCCTGCCTGTATGAAATATTGCTATTGATCTTGTCAAGAAGATCCGAATGGAATAAATCCCAATTTGTAGCAGTGGGTACTATGTATTCGTCCGAATCTAAAACAATAAGAACATCGATACCAAACCTTTTACACTCTTCAAAGCACATTTGTCGCTTCTCCATTTCGTCTAATGCAGGTGCCGCTAGGTATTTAACTGGATGTCGGAAGCTCTTGACTAGATCTATGCATTTCTGTTCTGAAAGCTCCCCCTCGGCAGGATACTCTTTAAACCTTCCATCTACTGCAATTAGATAGTCTAATGGATATGGTTGTAGCGAGTAAAGGCATCGAGTTAGTGAATGGAGATCCTGATAAAAACAGAGTCCGATTCCAATCTTTAACTTATTCATACTCAAACTGCCACCTATAAATTGAAGATTTTTCCATTCACAATGAATGAATATAGGAGTTGGTAGTACTTAAACGGATCTAGATGAGGTGCCATTTGAATGTCTAATGATTGGCATCGTTATTATCATTCTACCCAAAACCAAACTAATTAGACATAGCTAAGTTAACCAACCATATCCATTACTTCCAAGCAGGTATGCATTTTTTGGTTACATTATCAATAAAATGTCAGATATCCTTTTCCTTCATTCATCCCGATACTTAATTAGTGGGGTCCGTGTGTTCCTTCTCATCCAAGGAACAGTTATTTCTAGCCCTTCCACTGTTGTCAATATATGCATTTTTCTAGATGCGATTGATGAGAGAGGAGACGAATTGCGAATATTGAGTAGTGGACAGACCGTGTCCTCCCTAACTACCTTTACCTAGGTTCATATTATAGGGTGCGGGAGACCATTTTGAAGCAGATTAGGGTGATTCAATATTTCAAGTAATCCAGTCTGTCCTACCATCGATCCTTTGTTTAGGATAGATGGAAAGTTTGACTTTTATTCATCCGTACAAATCATTCGCACTTCTTCTTTAGAAAATCCTTGATTGTCGAATAGAATAATGAAGTATAACAATAGCCTAGGTTGTATTAGAAAAGCTCAAATAATAGCGGAAGAAGGCAAAAATGGAGAATGACATCAAGGTCAGTTCACACCTTCAATCTTGACATTGCAGAACCTCAAGCTGTTTGTGTAGGCGGTAACAGAACAATAGTCGATCGTGATAACTTCCCTTTGCTCAACGGGATGGCATTGTATCTTTTGCGTCTATAAAGATGATATTCGTGAACCCCATTGGCATCCTAATTCTGCAGAATTGAGTTACTGTGTCCGAGGGAAGACGATCATGACAATATTTGGCCCTGATGCTGGTCGTGATACTTTTACTGTAGATCGAGGCGAGATGGTATTTGTTCCACGTGGTTATATACATCATATTGAAAATATTGGTACAGATGTAGCAAAGTTCGTTCTTGCATTTAACCACGAAAAACCTGAAGATCTCGGTATTACTGGTTCCTTTGGGTCGATGCCTAATCCAATCCTTAATTTGACCTTTAGCCAAAGTTCAAGTTTTTTCAGTCAATTCAACAGAGATTCCCCCAAGGATATCTTGATAGGATCTAAACAGAACTTTCAGGTCACGAAATGGACCCGAGGTGAGGTTATTCGAAGAATACCAAACCGCCACAAATTTGATCTCGAAGGAATTCCACCTCAAATTCAGACGTCAGGAGGTACAGTTTCCTTGGGAAATGCTAATGTTTTTCCTATCCTCAGAGGACTTGCTTGTTATTCATTGAGTCTAAGACCTGGAGGGATCAGGGAACCGCATTGGCACCCTAACGCGGCAGAATTAGATTATGTGGTTGAAGGTAAAGCTAAAATGACAATTCTAAGTCCGGAAGGGAATGTTGATTCTTTTGAGGTTAGAGCAGGAGAAATCGTGTTTATTCCTCCTGCATACCTTCATTATATCGAAAATACTGATGCAGAAAATATAACTCATTTTGTGATATTCTTTGGTCATGAACGACCCGAAGACATAGGTATCTCCGGAGCACTAAGTGCATATTCAAATGAGGTTTTGGCCGGCATATTTGGTACCAATCCGCAGATTTTCGAAGCACTTACTCGGCATGATGAGGATGTTTTCGTTGTTTCAGGGGGCGCTTAAGAGGCACGTCCAGGTACGTTGTTCGATACATTGACACAAGTCAGATAATCTTGACTATTCAATATCGTATGCTTTCTTGGTCTGGTGTATTGTGCTATTTGGTCCTTAGTTAACGATATTAGAAAAAAAACTTTTCCAATACACGAAAGTGTAGTGAGAAGGAGAATATGATATATAGACTTAGACTTGGAGTCGACTCAATAACTTGCAGGTTAGCAGAAGTTTCTCATTTTCGTAGTTCTCCTTAGTATGAAAAATCAAGAATCACTTCTAGTTCCATTTTCGACATTGGAATCTGTGAATTGACCTCGCTATTCCATGTTATCTGTTTTAAATCTCTCTCTGCTTGCATGTTCCATGCCTCCGGCAAAATGCTTTTCATATACGTTGCATGTCTTCCCATTTCTAATGACCTACAAGTTTGGTCAATGAGACTGATGCTAAGTTCATTCGTTCGTTGTTTCATACCCACCAAATCTTTCATTATAGACTATAGTTAAGAAAAGTCTTAACATACTCTACTCGAATTGGATCTCCTAATAAATATCACGAGTTCAATGGCGTAATCTGCTTAAACCACCATTTCGTTTATGTCTCGAGGTCCGATAGAAGCAATGTCTTATACGAGAAGCTCAAGACGCAGAATTAAAATGCTTCCTCCGATTTGCATGTAGCCACTTAAATCTATCTCCATCTAAGGTTGTTTTTCTCCACGGATACCTTGAATGAGTCATAGGTGGATAATTGAACGAGTTGTAGAAGAAATATCGGTAGGCAATAGATAGTTCATTGTCTGTCAATTGACACAAGCTGTTTATTACAGAATCTATGTAGTATTATGTTGATCTATTAGTTAGTACTGGAAAGTGTTCAGAGCCTATTGAATTTGATTTGTATTAATACGAATATTCTGGAAGCTATAAAGCGGATGGACGTATGCATTAGTGTTGAAGAAGGGAAGGCGGTATTACAGCTGTCATGATACTATTACAGCAATGTAGCTCCATTCTTAACGCCTTCCCTTCATTGCTTCCGATAAGTATTTTTTGAGCTGGTTATCGGAATTAAATATGTCCCTTCGCAATTGATCTGATAATTATTCTAGGCGTCAGTTACATTCAATAATTAAAAATAAAAGTAAAGATCAAATGCGCCCAATAATACGTTAAGTACAATGAATACATCCATATATATAATACAGATACTACAAATATCTTGATTTCGGAATGGAACTAGAAAGGAAACGAAGTATTCTATCCATAGCAGGAAGCGGGCTAGCATTGCTTACTTTATTGACATTGAGTAGTGTGACGATGGGCGTTATATCGGCAGCAGCACAGCAAGAACAGCAAGGGAGCACGACTACTGGAGCAGGCACATCGTCCTTTAATTCACTCTCTGAGCAACAAGCGGTGGCTTCACAGACACAAGCATCATCATCAAACGCAGCATGTGGACAAGTCGTAAGCGGAGTAGTAAATCTAACTGCAAATCTTAACTGCAGTGGAGATGGCATTATCGTCGGTGGTCCAAACACAGTAATTAACATGAATGGATT
>JBOGPP010000021.1:0-4112 GCA_050748485.1 Nitrososphaeraceae archaeon
AGCTTGACCATTCTGTTCAGCTCTACGGCGTATTCCATAGGGAGTTCTTTTGTGAATGGTTCCATAAATCCTCCAACTATGAGAGACAAGGCATCTGATTCGGTGAATCCTCTGCTCATCAGGTAGAATATTTGATCGTCTCCTATTCTGCCTACGGTCGCCTCATGCGAAATGGTCGCATCCTCTTCATTTACCTCTACATAAGGATAAGTATCTGTCCTGGACGTTTCATCTAGGAGAAGAGCATCACATCTAACGTTTGATTTAACTCCTTTAGCCCCTTTAGCCACATGCAATAGTCCTCTGTACGTGGTTCTTCCTGTATCTTTGCTAACTGACTTGCTTGTAATTCGGGATGTAGTGTTAGAAGCCAAGTGCACTGCTTTTGCCCCAGCATCCTGATGTTGTCCTGCGCCAGCAAAAGCTACCGATACTACCTCTGCATGCGCATTTCGTCCTAACATGTAGACCCCTGGATACTTCATCGTGAGCTTACTCCCTAAGTTGCCATCTATCCATTCGACTGTGGCATTCTCATATGCATATGCTCTTTTTGTCACTAGGTTATAGACATCCTTACTCCAATTTTGGATAGTAGTGTATCGTATCTTCGCTCCTTTCTTTGCTATTAACTCTACAACTGCAGAATGCAATGATTCCGTAGAGTAGACAGGGGCTGTACAACCTTCAATATAGTGAACTTCTGCTCCCTCATCTGCAATTATCAGTGTTCTTTCAAATTGGCCTATGTTTTCTGCATTTATCCTAAAGTAAGCCTGCAGTGGAAGGTCCACTTTCACATTTGGTGGAACGTAAATAAACGAACCACCTGACCAGACTGCACTATTTAATGCAGCAAACTTATTGTCTTCAGGAGGGATTATTTTACCAAAATGCTTTCTTAACAGGTCCGGATGCTTCTTTACTGCAGTATCAGTATCTTCAAATATTACCCCTTGACTAGCGAGATCTTCGCGAAGATTATGATATACCACCTCTGATTCGTACTGTGCGCCTACTCCGGCCAAGAACTTCCTTTCTGCTTCTGGGATTCCTAACTTCTCGAACGTGTTTCGTACTGACTCAGGTACATCTTCCCAACTCTTGCCTTGTTTTTCGGATGCCTTCGCATAGTAAAAGATATTCTGAAAGTCAATTTTTGATAAGTTACCTCCCCAGTTAGGCATAGGCTTGCTCATGAAAACATCATATGAACGTAGCCTAAACTGTTTCATCCATTCTGGTTCATCCTTTAGCCGACTAATTTCTTCAACAGTCTCTCTATGGAGCCCCTTCTTGCTCAAGTAAACATACTGATCAATTGAATCCTTAAAGTCATACTTACTATAATCCATATTTAGATTTTCAGTGGTCATATGATATTATAACGGCGTTATTTCATATATATATTGTGTTAAATGACGAGCTGATCCAGAGCTAATTTCTAAATGATAACAAAACATACTTGATGACCGATCCCTCGTCATATGAAATAAGCCACTACAGATATATATATGGATACAAGGACTTGATCTCCCAAGCTTTATCTCAAATTAGCCTGGATGCTTCCACTATGCCATTAATGGTGTGTTCTACTGCCTCAATGATTGGACCTGAAGTGTGTTTCCTTAGCTCAATAGTGGTCTTAGGTCCTATTGAGATTAACCCTTTCATTTGCCTTAGGTAAGCCAATTCATCATCTCTTACTTCCCTTTCTGTTATCTGGAACAAGGCTCTTACTGATGAAGGACTCGTAAAACCAACTGCATCTACATTCCTGCCCCTTAATAGATTAAAAAACCACTTCCATTCGCGGTCAATCGTAGGGTTGGTAGATATATCATAGAGATGAAACTGGTCCACAGAGATTCCTAACTTCGAGAGGGACAGCGCAATCTTACTGTCGCCAAGCTGGCTTCTGGGCACGACTATTCTGTGCAAGTGATCCTCGCAACTGGAAAGGCACTCAATTATTCCGTGAGTGTTGTACCTTTCAGGCATTATCACAGAATCGATCCCATAGTGTGAGAGTTTTTCTCTGGTTCGTGGACCAATACAAATAGTTCTTATCGAATGTAGTTTGGATACCAAGGCTGGCCTATTTCCAGTTTTTTCAGAATTCGTCATAAGAGTATCTACTGCGTTTACGCTAAGAAACACGCACGCTTCATAGTCATTTTCAATAATTCGTGAAACTATACGCTCTATTTCTAGATATGGCTTAGGAGTTATGATTATGGATTTAAGAAAAATGACCGTCCAACCATAATTCTCCATAGTCCTATTAAAACTTGAAGATGATGATGATTCTCGTGTAATTGCAAAGAACCTCGTCTCTTTCTGATCCTCACGCTTAACCATTTGGATAAAGCCACGCAAGGCGCCGGGAGAAAGAAACGACTCGTCCCACCACAATCACTGCTGGAGAAGTCACCTTGTATCTTGCAACCTTTTTCATAATAGTGTTCAAATTTCCGACTATAACCCTCTGATCTTTCATAGTCCCCTTCTCGACAATCGCTACTTTGGTAGTTCCCTTCAAACCTCCTGCTCGCAAGTTTTGAACAATTTCTTCTATTCTTTCTACGCCCATCAAAACGACTATTGTATCAACAGCAGAAGCCACAGCTTTTAAATTTACATCTAAATGGTGTTTCGTTTCATCTTCATGGCCAGTGATCAATGCGACCGATGACGAATAGCCCCTGTGGGTGAGAGGTATCCCAGCATATGCCGGAGCAGCAATCGCTGAGGAAATACCAGGTATAATCTCAAATTGGATGTTGTGCCTGCGTAAGAATTCTGCTTCTTCTGCCCCTCTTCCAAAGATCAGTGGGTCTCCGCCCTTAAGTCGCAATACGCTTTTACCTCTTAGAACATAAGCCAGCATAAGCTTGTTAGTTCTTGACTGATGTGTAGAGGCGGCTTTTCCAGATTCCCTTCCCACATAGATTTTTTTTATCGTTGAGGGAATCTTATCTACCAGCTTCTTGCTAACTAATCTGTCATAAAGCACTACGTCGCATTTCGTTAGAAGTCTGTAGCCCTTAACGGAAATTAGCCCTGGATCTCCAGGTCCCGCTCCACAGATAAACACCTTTGCAGAATTCATAGTAGATCGTTCCAATTCTTTAAGGCTAATTCCCAGGTCTGAGAAAAGTCTTTTACGCCCTCATCCAATAATCGTTGTCCTGCCTTAAGTCCTATCTTTCTAGCTTCCTCAATTCTCCCGCTTTCAGTTACAATAATTTGATCTGAGCCATCTGCAGAGAATACCTTTACAAAAAGGGTCAATCGATTTGAATCCTTAGTGGATAAAGTTACAACACCAACAGGGAATCTACACCCTCCTTCGACTACCGACAAGAGATTCCTTTCGGCTTCCAATTCGGCGCGTGATCTAGGGTCTTCCACCAATTTCAAAAGATCTAGCAAATCCAGTCTATCCTTCCTGCAGATAATTGCCAACGCTCCTTGGCCTGCAGCAGGAACGAAATCCATAATATCAAACCGTTCTGTTATATACTTGGTCAAGCCCAATCGATCTAATCCTGCCTGCGCTAAGACAATGGCGTCATACACACCTGTCTCAACCTTTCTTATTCTTGTCTCTATATTACCACGGATTGGTTTTACCTTTAACTCGGGTCTCATTCTCAAAAGCTGGACTGCTCTCCTTAAGCTGCTAGTACCTACTACTGCTCCGGAAGGTAGCTCATTCAATTTCAATCCTTTACTGTGTATTAATATGTCATTGGTCGCAGACCTAGTTGGTACAGAAGCTAACGTGAGATCGGAGAAGAGCTCAGTTGGCACATCTTTGGCACTGTGAACTGCGAAATCAGCGTTTCCATCAATTACGGCTTGATCTATTTCCTTCTCAAATATGCCTTTCCTATCGAATGTGTAGAGTGGGCTTACGTCTAAGTCTCCAGAGGAATTAATTTCAAGAATATTGATCTGGGTCTGCCTTTTGCTTCTCGTTAGCAAATCCACCACAGATTTGGTCTGCAGTAATGCTAACCTGCTACGTCTCGTTCCTACCGTGTAATTTCCCATTTTTTAGACCTCATCAGATTGAATGCATAATCATATGCTTCAACCGTTCTATC
>JBOGPP010000022.1:0-4599 GCA_050748485.1 Nitrososphaeraceae archaeon
AGTCTGAAATGGTCAAAGATAATGCCGTAGTAATCGATGTTGGAACTAATAGACAATCAGGTAAGTTAGTTGGAGATGTGGATTTTGAATCTGTCAAAGAAAAAGCCTCTTGGATCACCCCAGTTCCAGGAGGGGTTGGCCCAATGACCATAGCTATGCTTTTGAGTAACACAGTAACGGCTGCTATAAATTCTGTAACGCCCGTTTAGCCTGCAAATCCGCATAATCTATTTTTTATTAATATCTGATCTCTTTCAGACTATACTAAATACCTATAACAGAATACAACAAATATCATTTTACGGTGGCCTGAGAATTCTGCCACCGGTATATCCCCACATTCATCTCAAGCAGCGTATTGATTCAACCGAAAGAGCAAATTCTGCGAAGGATCATTCTTCTTTTGCAATTCGAATTAGCCTAGATCAATTCTTATCAGCTCGATTTACTTTTCATCTATTGGTCCTAAAATTCAGACAAGTTCCATTATGTATTAACTATATAAACGATAAACTATTCTGTAATTGGTCAATCGAAAAGCACTATCATACCTATAGAGCCACAATAAGTTCTCCTAGCTAAGTGTGAACTCACTACGGCGATTGATATAACAGAAATCCTTATAGTAACTGCTATAACTGCATTCGCAGGTGGCACCTCTTTTGTGGGGGCATTGATCGCACGAAAAAGAAATTTCTCTGAACAACAGGTATTATTCTTCACAGCGTTTGGAGCAGGTATACTAATGGCTGCAGCAGTATTCGAAATGGTCGTAGAGGCGGAAGAGCACCTCGGTATTGTATTTACAATATTGGCATTTTTGGCAGGAGCCATTATTTTCACATTAGCTGACATTATTGCAGAAAAAAAAGGTGGTGGAGCTGGCATATTGCTGGGTATCGGATTGGATTCAATTCCAGAATCCCTTGCTATAGGTGCTTCCATTGCAGCTGCTGGTCCTGCTATGGCGCTCGCGATCTTGATTGGAATACAGAATGTTCCGGAAGGTATTGCATCGTATCGAGAAATGATGACTGGAAAGACTGCTTTTAAAAATAACCCAAGAAAGGCGCTCACAGCAATAGGTATTGTATCTATAATTCCGATATTCCTTGGACTAGTGGGACTATTTTATATGCAAGGTATGGCCAATATTATTGCAATCATCCTGGCTGTGTCCGCTGGAGGCATTTTCTATATGCTCTACTTTGATATGATCCCAAAAGCTCATAAAGATCGAAAGTGGCTTCCAACGTTCGGTGCCGTTTTGGGTTTTATCATTGGGTTTGCTATTGTAAGAACTATTGGAGGATAATATTTGTTGAGAGGTGAATTACAAAATTACCTCTCCGTACTTAGTCCTACATGTATTAGGTATTTTCAAAGAATGGAATGGATCCTGTAACAGTATTCCTACGTTCCCAATTAATAGCGGCAATAGGTCGTAGCTGGTGACTATTTCTCATCTAATACCTTTTTTTACTTGTTAGGCCCATTGATTCGGTCTCAACGAAGGTACCAATGTAGCTTAAAAAAAGTTAATGTGATCGACTCAAATAGCTCCTGTACTCGCTCATAATAAGGGAAACTTTAATTGAGTTTTGTCTTATTGCAAGTTCCACCTTGTCTTCTCCTCATCCTCCTTTCGAAAGGTGTGACTAATGATGCGGGTATAGTAAAGTAATAAGGTGGGCAGCCTTAACAGCTGTTGGATTTGCATTGGAGAATCGAGAAGCACTATCATACGATAAATACGTCAATCGGTTGCAACAATTATTAGATTCTAAAAAGATTACAATTGACCACTTTAATCATTTCAAATCGCGAGGCATTGAAATTATTCGTCCTTTACAAGATTTCGGTTTAAGATCTCTTGGCCGTGTCTTGCCTGAAATTGTGATCGGGGCCTCATACGAATTTATTAAAAGAATGAAAATTCCTTACCAAGCAACTAGTTTTCTAGTTGCAAACACTAAATCTGACTTGAAGGGGTGGTATGTATACAAGATCCCTGAACAACCCAAAGGTGGACTCCTTCTTTTAAGCGGAGGTAAAAGAAGGCTAGGAGATAACATTTTTGCCTCCACACATAGAATAATCCTGGGAAGGAAAGCGATCCTAGTCAGTGCAGTTAATTTGATGACAAACAAAAACAATATCTGGAATTGGCATTTCTTTGGAGATCATTTAAAGCAGGACAATGAAGCACTTTATGAAGATCTGGTAAGACTTGAGACCATTATGAACCGTAAAGATGATTCAGCGAGCAGCATTAATAGTATGGGTCCCTATTACTATATAATAATCGCGAGATCGGAATCAACTTTTAAGAAATTAGAAATTGTAGACAATTATTTGCAAAATAAAATTGCAGTTTTGAATCCTGAGAATAACATACATGCGATTTTTATTACTGATAATTCTGGCTTTGACTTCGCTTCGAAAAGAATAGAAGAGTCAAGTTTGGTTAGCTACATTGCTACAGGAGAAAACTTTGATCTATATCGGGCGATGCAAGAACTTAAACGAAAGTATGGGATTGACTTGATACTAAATGACGGCGGACGTATAATGTCTGAGGGAGTTAGGCGGGAAGGATTTTTGGGCGAAGAAAGAATCTCCCTTGAACCGTTTCCTGGTGAGGATATATTTCCTTCAGACAAATATATTGATCCTACAACAGTAGCTGGATCAATAGGTCTGGGTTTAGACGGCAGCGAGATAGAAGGATCCATATTATTACACTCAATCAAGATCAAGGATGAAAAATTAAATGTATATGTCCATCCGTTGGAAGAACGTAAGGTACTCTGAAGATAACTGGATGAAGAGCTATCAAACCATGCAAATCTGTGTCATCATAGTATAAAATAACTAGATTCCTATGTTATATGACCCCCTTCTTCCTCTTGGTGTGAAAGCTGACCCAATCAATTCGTTCAATAAATCATCAATTAGTATAGCAACCATTGATTGGATTTTTCACAAATTCGCTTGAATGCTACCCAATATGATCCATGGACCAACTGCAAATTGACTGGAATACCTAACGTAGAGTATGATTATAGGCAGAACGTTTATTCATTTAATACCACTAAATTCCAATTCCTGTAGGCTCTATTCTTCCTCTTTTTCTTTTGGATAACCTTGTTGCACGCTCACAGTCTAACATTAGCGTACACCTCTGCCCTCTGGTACGACAATGTATTTATTTATTTCCGTTTATTCGAATGGTTTCCCTGTAAAAACGGCCTATGAATGAATAACAAGAATCAGAAAGGATGATAAAACTAATGAATAGAACTAAATAATGAAGTGAAGAATGAGAAGGAAGAAACTGACAGAGACCTCACCATCAACGCTGAAAACAAATAATCAGAACGGTGGCAGTCAAGCCGCCAATGATGATAACACAATTGAAAATGTGTTGGTACTCCAAGGCGGCGGATCTTTGGGGGCATTTGGCTGTGGAGTATTCAAAGCTATCGCAAATAGCAATATCAAATTAGATATTATTGCAGGCACATCTATAGGTGGTATAAATGCTGCCATTATAGCTGGAAGCAAAGATAAAGAACATCCAGAAGAAGCGTTAGAACGATTCTGGTTGGAACTATCCGAGAGTTATGTAGAGTTGGATAAAATCATTCCTCCTCCTTCGAGCTCCATACCTGATTTTGTGGAAAAGTTGCTGTCACAGTCATCTGCCAATTTCTATGATGGCATAGCAACAGCCTTGAGCGCCGATAAAAAAAATAGTATTTCAAGAACCTATGACGACGAACGTGATATAAGGATGAGGCAGTTTCGATCTTTCTACAGCTCGGCTATTTTTGGGAACGAGAAGATGTTTAGACCAAGATGGAGGCAGGAAACTGCTCTTTCAGATCCAGAGTTTTTCACGCCACAAAATTGGACATATATATATGACCATACGCCGTTGGTGAAAACCTTAGAAAACTATATCAACTATGATAAATTAAGACCCGATGGAAACCCTAACTCTCGTTTGATATTAACGGCAGTAAACATCCTAAATGCACAACCTTTAACATTCGACAGTTCAAAGGAACAAATAACATCAAAGCATATACTTGCGACTTCTGCTTATCCTTTATACAATTTTCGTTGGGTGGAAGTCGAACAAGGAATATATTCTTGGGATGGCAGTTTACTGAGTAACACACCACTACGCGAGGTCATAGATGCATCTCCTGTGAACGACAAGCGGATATTTCTTGTTGAAAACTATCCAAAAAAAGTTGATGTGCTACCAAAGAACTTACCTGAAGTCTATCATAGAGCAAGAGATATCATGTTTTCTGACAAAACTGAGCATAGTGTAACCATGTCAAAGGTAATTACGATGTATCTTAAGTACATCGATGAACTCTATCATCTGATCGAAAATCATATTGATCTGTCTAAGGTAGATCAGGAACAACTCAAAAAAATTCGTCGCAAATATAAAAAAATCAAGCACGAGCGTGGAGCTGAGATAAAGGATATCTTTTACATAACACGCGATGAACCGTTTCCCCATATGTATGAAAATGCAGATTTTTCTCCACAAACGATAAAGGAGTCAATCAAAGAGGG
>JBOGPP010000023.1:0-7783 GCA_050748485.1 Nitrososphaeraceae archaeon
AGTAGTAACCAGACTGCTGTTATCGATCAGTTAGTCGCGAACCTAAGTCAAGCAAAGGAAGCCGTTGGAGGTGGTAATTCTACTGCGGTAACAATGCAGCTGACTGCCATAATAGGAGAGCTTTCGGACATGCTTGGCAAGGTGACAACCGATGAAAATGGCGCGCACCTAGATGAGCATACACATGGGTTTGTACATAAAGGACATACACACACCGTGACGCATACACATCCTCATCATGCTGATCATCACCACCATGAAGACTGGACTACTCGACATCATATCTTTAATCCAAACGACTGCAAACCAGGGCTGATGTGCTAGTAAGCCCCCCTATATTTTACTACTCAACGCAAAAATTTTTGAATAGAAGTACCCTTTGGATAGGAACGCAACCAAATTAACCAATAGATAACATACCTCAAAAGTGATCTAACTATCTCAAATTTCTGCGTCTCACGACAGGCACACAAGAAGTACCTCCTTCAGGAAGGGTGTTTTTGGGGAGCACCAATCATTCACATAATCTCAAAAGGGGGGACAATGGTGTTTCGATTCTACTGATCTTAAATTCAAAGTACATTACCCTTTGAATAGCTTTTCTCTAACAATCGGCAAAATCTTATTCAAAATGATATTATGGTGATCCAATTGTGTGTCGAAAGATACCATAAGTACTGGGTAGTCGATATTTCTAGTATAAATGGTTGCACGCTTAATTTTTTCGTATAGTGTAAAAGAGTAAATCACTTTACCAAGCTTCGATTCCATTTCCTTT
Organism: Nitrososphaeraceae archaeon; assembly: GCA_050748485.1. GTDB lineage: Archaea > Thermoproteota > Nitrososphaeria > Nitrososphaerales > Nitrososphaeraceae > TH5896. The sequence goes on from JBOGPP010000023.1 coordinate 779, forward strand.
CTACTATTCATTCTCATTACAGTATCGATAGAGTATATCTCGGACTCTGTCTGGTTAAGGTATGGGACAAGACCCTCTCGATACTTAACGGCGACTTGCTTGCCGTACTTGTCGGCAATCCCTACAAATCTTATGGATTGATCGGATTGTATAATTAGTTTACAAAGCTCATCCAGTTCAACACTTGTCATCCCATAACCCTTTTGCGTACCGCATTTAATAAATGAATATAAACTATTTCTTCGAAATGAGTCATATTGAAAAAAATAGACGCAATTGTAAGAGCTGAGAAAATGCCTCTTATAAAGGAGCGTCTAAGGGAGATGGGTGTGGCAGGAATGACCATCTCAATAGTAATGGGTTGGAGCAAGAATAGGGAGCTTCACCTCCAGTGGAGAGGTCAACCTGTATCTTATGACCTAATCCAGAGGGCCAAATTTGAATTAGTCATTCCTGATTCTCAAGTTAAAGAGATCGTTAGTGCATTAATAGAATCTGCGAGATCAGGGAAGAATGGTGAACATGGGGATGGAATGATTTTCATCTCAAACGTAGATCACCTAATGAACGTCAAGTATTTGGGATAGGATGGCAATATTGCCTTGCCTTAGTTTAGGCTCCTTATTGATATTAGATTGTAATATGAGCAGTTTTTCTTGTTGAGCTAACGAACATAATACGGATCGACCACGCGTACGAGTTATTAATAAGCTCTTGAGACATTCTATTGAGGTATCCAAATTAACCAAGCAATGGGACAATAAATTTGGAAGAAATAGAAATATTATTACCGAGCAGGAAATAGATCACTAGTATCACCTTATGCCATGGTTTCAGGACAAGGTAGAAAAGAATTACCAATTCCTACTAGGACTAAATTAAAACTTAGGGAATACTTATCTGATAAATCTGAATTAACTGAAAATAGCCTAACAAGCCTACATCACGTAATGATTATGTTCAATTCCAAATCCGTGAAATATGTCGCATTGTCAGGCTTTCTGGGGCTGTTTGCGACGATGTTAGGCGCGCTCGGAGACATTCAGAACCAGATATTTGCACAAATAACCCCTGCCTCTGAGAAGTATGGTGGCAGTAGCAGTGATCAATCCTCTTCAAGTAACCCTTCAAGCGCCGACGATGAAAGTGGTGGCGGTACTAACCTGGACTCGTCAGGATCTTCGAGTTCAAACGACGATAATGAAGGTCAAGGTACCTCAGTCGAAGAAGAGGAAACAATAGAGGATGAAAGCATGGCTTCTGATTCTGATGAGAAAAATCCATTGTTGGAACAGATAATTGACCAAGTAAAACAGGATTTTGCTGCAGCGGGCATGTCATCTCTTGACTGGTGAAAAACGAATCTTTTTTTTGAACCATGGCGCCTTACAATATGAAATAAGACTGGAAATTCGTAAATAATTTCAGAGGAATATCGCACTTAAAACGTTCGCAAAGAGGGTGACATTAGCAAGCCGTCAATTAAATTACGTTTCATTTCTTAATCGCCTTAATATTTCCTTATCAATCTCTTCATGCTTTATTAGCTCTCCTCGGCGACCTGGAGTCTTCATCTGTTGTTGGTTCACTTGTCTCCTTTCTTCCAGCAGTTCGTCAATACCGTAATAGTTATTCATGCCATGTTGTCTCTTCTTTTTTAATTCGTGCATGTACCGAATTCTAAAGTCACTCTCATCCGCAAGGCTTTGAGTAGAACGATCAATTTGGGTCGAGAAAGTTTCAACAGTGAATTTTGACTTGTTCTCCATGTTTCCTTTCTGTCATGAGTACATATAAGAATGTAATCTATTCCTAGAAGTTCCTTGGGCAAATGGCAATGAACGGCCATTTTTTCTACTATAATTGAGATTCAGAAGTTCAGGTCTTGTCGCGATTAATGCTAATCACGGCTTCCACTATTATTGCCACGGATTTTTGATACTAGTATGATTTGGCCTTCCGGCGAAAGCGAACAGACTCTGGTTCTGTATATTTTACCATTATTCTAGCAGTAGTAAAATAACTACCTAAGATATGCTAAGCTGCGAGAGGTAAGTTAGATTAAGAGATGATAATACTACGATTTAGGGTATTAGGATAATACAAGTTCATACGTCTTCAACCTGACATAAAACTTAGTGATCTGACGTTATGACTTTTCTTGGTGTTACGAGTATAAGCTAGGAACCCTTTGAAATGTCAAATATGACCACAATTTCATATCGAATATTCACATAATATTCATAGACGCTACTTTCCAGATAGTTGTAGTAGTTTCGATGTACAATATCATTGGTATGAAAAGAGAAAAGGGTAGTTACTATGAAGGAATGGTTGTGCAGGATATTTGGCGATATAGAGAATATGTCGAAAACGGAATAGCAGTGGAATCCACAAATACTTGTTTTGGATATTTGACACATACGATAGAACAATTGTCAAACGAAGTTCTGAAGAAGGATACCTTAAACAAAAAATTTACTTTTATAGCGAAAATATTGCTATCCAATCCGGGGATAGGAGATGTAACTCAAGATGTCAAAGGGCGCCAGATACATACTTTAAAACAAAAATTTCTTCTGGTGATTTTCAAAATTATGTGTGTTGGAATAAGGATTTGCTAGCGTGTTGGGCAGATTAGAAGTTGATTGTCAGACAACCAACCTTACACATCAACCACTGACATTAGTACGTAAGAAACAATGATACGCGTGAAGGTTAATCCGCCGTATGACGAAGGAGTATTTAGAAAGATCCATCTTATTTTGGAGATTAGACATATAACAGGATGACGATGTTGAAGGTTTTCTATTTCATAGTTGTAATATCATAGTCATTTGATACGACTGACGAAGGAAGTTAATATAGGATTCGTGTCTCGGATTGGAAATAGGCCGCCACTCAGTCGAACCAACTACTAGAATTAATGGATGACAAAATCGAGTAGAATAATATTATAATATAATTTTAACGTAGACAAGTACTAAAATCAAATAACAGTGGTCTTGAAAATAAGGTTGTAACCCGTTGCCCGACATATACACAAAGGATAAGGTCTATAGTTCATCCCTCTTGATAATCGTAATACTACTGCTCGTACCATCAGGGTTGGGCCATTTCAACGGTGCCGCACCTGAGGTGCATGCTCAACGATCGTCATCCTGCGATAGAGTTATTGTTTCTTTGGTGGACTGTTCTCCCGCTTCTTCGACCCCATCCTCATCCGATAGTTCATCTGCTGCAGATGACAGTGATGATAAGGACAACAATAACGGTGACTTCAACAAAGGGAATAACGATGACGATCAAAATGGGGATGAGAAGGGTGGCGACATAGAATCAAAGATCCCCTCTACAGCAGGAGGCGGTGTCCCGTTCCCATAGGAATTTCTCAGCTACTACAAATTGTAGTTTGAGATTCGGTTTTTTGAATCAATGCTATTCTAGCAGTATACGTCTGAGGACATGTATCGAGACTCTGAGAAAGCAAGAACTGTCCCGACGAATTCAACTTAAATAACGACTTGGCCTATAATACCGCCGCTTTAGTATTCAGGGATAGTGAGGCTACTATCATTGTACCAATAATGGTAGCATCACGGGAACTTGCTACTCGCACATCTGCCTTTCATCTTACAATTAACGAAGCTCGTTCTCTAGAGGATTGATGCCCCTCCTAACTGATAGAGGTAGAAAATGTGCATTAATATGGTGTGCCCTTAGTCCGCTGATTCCTTAATGCCTCAATATACCACTCAAATTCCGCTACAAATTTCACATATCTGCGCTCAAAGGTAGCGTCCAAAAGTTCACCCCCGTTGGCGAAGACGGCATGCACTTTAGGTATTGATAAGGCAGAAGGTATTGTTGGTGCACCCAGCTCTGCAAATATATTTCTAAGATGTTGAACGGCATTTATTCCACCCAATGCTCCTACTGAATATGAAACTATTGCGGAAGGCTTGAAATAATACTCTTCTAGAAAGTAATCCAGCGTATTTTTCATCGCTGCAGACGTGCTATGATTATATTCAGGTGTAACTGCCATATATCCATCTGCATCTACGATCTTCGTTCGAAGTTCTGTGAGTTTCTTGGAAGGAGGTGTCATCTCTTTATACATACGATCAAGTAATGGTAGGTCCAGCACTAGCGGATCAATAAGATTTATTAATTGCTTTCTTGTCTTAAGCTTCTCTTCTAGCCACATGCCAACATTTACCCCTTGGCGATCTCGCCTCACTGACCCTAAAATCAAGGCAATAGTTGCCATAAAGGATTTTCTCACTCTTCACCACCCTTTAAGCGATTATAAAACTTTAAGATTAAATCTGGAAAAAAATAAAAGGGAATAAGCAGATTTCTCTTAAATATGGCATCGAGTTATGCATCTGTTGTTAATGCTGATTTGCAGTTGAAAACTATTCTGTTTGTGAGTCAATTTACTTAATTTCGAACTTGTATATTCATTTAAGCATATCTACTGTCAGCTACGTTTAACGAGCAGAGCGTCGTCAGAATCCATACTTTGCCAAATAACGTCGTAACCTAACTTTGAGACTAGCCCCGCGTGGCAGATTTCAGGTATAGAACTTTCTGATAAGATAACACATGCCTCAGAAAATTTCTTAGCACCAGTTAAGCGTTCGGCTACTGAATTGGCCTTTGCCTTGGACACGAACCATGAATCTATTCTTAAATAGTCTACTTCGTTGTCTCTGGAGGCAACTGCGGTAGCAATTTCGATTGGCACTTTGTAACTATCCGAAATCTCCTCAATAGAAATGACATCCTTTGTGCCATCAAATCTTATCTTTAGGTCTGAATCAAACATATTTGCGTCAATTTGTTCCTTGTCGATCGATTTTAAATATTCTTGTAACTTCTTAACCGGAACTAAAGACTTCCTGAAAAATATAACCCTATTTTTGGATATGCCATAGATGGATGGATTGAAAGGCTTAGAGCATGAAAGCTCTTCGTCCACCGCAACAAAAAGATCGACTTTACTGTTAAGGAGAATTTCACTAACTTTTTGAAATTTCTTTTCTAGGTACTCTTTCGTCCAAAAACCCACAATTTCTAGATAAACTTTTCTACCATACTTCTCAAATAAGAAATCAGGGATAAATGCAACTCCTTTGCCGACGATAAGAGGGTCGGGTTCCCTCTTAATTTTCCATCTGTTGGCAAGATGTTCGAACTTAACTGCGAATTTCTCTTCGATAGAACTGTCAAAGTACGCTGAAGTTGATCGACCATTAATATTATTATTAATGCTATCAATATTAATACTACTATTATTATTTTTCTTGTCATTCCGAAGCGGTTCGCTCAGAATATTTTGCTGCAGATCAGAGGATGAAATTCTAAATTCATATATCTTCTTGCCGGCCATTGTCTTTCTAATTATAGACGCACTTATGTACCACCAAGATGATGAAATGATGAACGGAACAAGCTTCGCGATAGATGTTCCATATCTATCGGTCAACTTAAATAAACTAACAGGTCCATCAATTGAACAAACTAGCTCACTGTCATGGCCGCCATTATTTTTTACGTCAGCATGAAGTAGGTACTCTCTACTTTTACCGCCATGAACATTTCTGGCATCAGCGCTATCATTTGTATTCGTCTGCTCCCGTAGATTGTACATCAATCCTAGACGCTTTACATTCCTCAGGGTATTTTTCCAGTTTGCACCACCCCTGACACTAAATTCTAGCCTGGTGCATGTGAAAAGCAGAGTCTGCAATAGGGACAGATTATACCATGCTAAAAGTTCTTCGGAACTGAGTGGACTAAACAGTTCTAGGACCGTATTCTCATCGAGGTCACTCCACAATGATTGCATTATTGAAGTTGATGAGATGTTCATCTTCGATGCTACGTTGCATAGTATCTCGTCACGGAGAGAATCACTAAGTGCGAAACCGCGTCTTGCTGATTCCTCCCATAAAAGCCTTCTAATGTCAATAGGATTTAGTGAAATCCCGCAATTTTCGTCCCGTTGGCTTATTGCTGTGTTGAACTGGCATCTTCTTTCTAGTAGGGTAGAAAGTCCCCTTACAAGCCTATAGTCGTCGAAGTGGCTTTCCAAGAACGATATCCTTTCGTTTAGAATCTTTTTCTTTTCCTTATTCGCCGCTAATTCCTGGAATTCGTTAATGATTATTTTGGCAAGTTCTAAATGCCTAGCCTTGTCCTCGCCGCCGCAAAAGAGAGGAACTATCTCTCCCTTTCGTGTTCTAATCCTAAGTAATTGACTAGGAAGCATTTCCTATTCGGATAAACTGATCTGTCTCAGTCCTTATTTCAGGCAAAAATTGTCTTATAAAAATAGTCATTTGCCACCAATTTATAATTATTCCTTAGATTTAGAATAAGACCGCAGAGTATCGTTGATAATGGTTTTTCATGGAGTCGGTACCTCATGTTTTCTTTGTCCCACTGTTTGATCCAAGGTTAACAACATTTCACCTACCCACTGTTATATTAACTAAAAATTTTTTCCTTTTCATAATTGATCACGTGTTTATCTATTCTGAGTCACTTCATCTGCATCTATGTGTTCGTGTATTGATGATACTTTGCCATTATCATTTTTCGCTTTCCATCCATGCCACTGGAGAAGTCTGCCACAAAATGATTCAAATGAAAATGCACAAATGTGTTAATAAGGTCGACTCTTCTTATACGTTGCAGGAAGCAGTATTGGGTAATCGGAAAAAAGGTTGGAGAGTCTGCTGAAGTTATTATTACCTACCTATACACAGACCACTTGGATTACTTGTCTCACAACTGTTGTCTACATACTGATTTGCGTTGATGTTTGTTGGTAGTCCGTTTGCATTGTTAAGGTCAATGACATTCTCAAGTACGTTATTGGCTGATATAGTATTCTGTGAGCTCTGTCCATCAAGAAATACTCCATTCTGACTTCCAACTACATTGTTCATTCCTACATTGGACTGTTGTGTGTTGACAAATGTTATTCCTGCT
>JBOGPP010000024.1:0-7086 GCA_050748485.1 Nitrososphaeraceae archaeon
GCGTTCTCTGTTTTATTTGGTAGTGCTGATCTGATAAGCAGTAGGTGACAGTTTCAAGCGTTCTTTATTTCACAACTCTTTTAGTTTAGTCATACTTACAACATCTCATTATGGGAGCGATTAAAAATGTTGAGGAGTTTGTAACCTCAGGCAAGCTATACTACTTTGTCCCAGTTGACCCACAGAGCAGAACAAAGTGATACAGCGCAAACAACATGATTATCTATCTTCTAGGCAATTAAATCTATTGACAGAAGTAAATACTTCTGTTGGCAAAATGTATAGCTTGTATTTTTTTTATACAAGCTATGCTCTCTCTATTCCTTTCGCATAACGAGTCAAAAATAATTTTGAAGTACTCCTTCATCTAAGCGTCTAGACTTTCGACCGTACTTGGTAGAATGTCATTTCAGATTTCAGGAAGTCAGCAAAGGGAATAATAGCCTTTAGATTGTTGTTCTGATGTCTTTGAGAAGTACAACTCTCTTTCATGTACTGATGAAAGTCTGCTACTAACTGAGAATTCACAGAATTTGGAACTCTGTCTGATTGTTGTAGAAAGTGTGGTAGGCATCAATACTTCATCCTAAACTAGACGCTGTTCTTCATCCGGTTTTCTACCTATATTTTTAAGGTAATCAGAAGTATATGAACCCACGTAGTGGATGGGCCCAAGGAGGTTTGGTAAGACTTCAAAGTGCATTCAAAGATCCGCGAGACGATACACTCTCCCTCTGCCCTTCGTAACTCATTGATTATATCGGAAACTGGACAGTCATTGATTCATGCAAAAACACAAACTGTTAGAGTTGAATAAAATTATTGAAGAGAGAATTGGGTCTCTTAGGGAAGAAGTTGAAATAGCAACCAATGTGAAACTGAACCCGCTGTACATAATAGATCGCAAAGATGAAATAGAATCTCTACTGTGGACGACAGGAATTATCAGATGTGTTTTAGATCTGGCAATCGACGGACGGCAGCAGCTTGGAGTAAGCAATATACAATTGGAGTTGGAAGACACTAAGGAATTTGAAAATACGCTACACGATAAAATCCAAGAACTAGAGATTGAGCTAGGAGATTCAAATACCGCTAGAGAAAAAGAAGTTCTAGTAAACGAAATAGACACTCTAGAATGTGTCTTGGGCCACCTATTCAATCTGAAATCTGATAGTGACGAAACACGAGCTATGGGCATCGTGGAAGCCAACAACAACTATCAGCAAACAAATCTTCTAAGAAAGCAGCTAATTAAGATCCAAGATATGGAGAGTGAGATTAGCGCACAAATACAAAACTAGAACTGATATAATAGAAACCTGCCAATGGTAGGACTAATTTTATCGGCAACGTTAGAGAGATATTGAGTCGGCGAAAACGGAGTTATGCAAATTAATCAATAATATGACAGTTACAATGTTTACTTATAACAGCAGGCTTTTATAATACTCTCTAAACCAATTGAACGATGATAAGATCAGATGTTATTGCTTGTGGGATAGTACTGGGGGCTATATTAGCAATCGTAGGTGTTCTCTCTACCACTCTTCCTACGACAGTAACAGCCCAGAATACGATAGATATTCTTACTACCACTAAGAATATTCATAATACTACTCTTGCGGGGGATACGATTGTCCATCGTGGCTTAATCTCTTCCGAAGAGCTTGCTCACCTAATGCTGCGCCCAGGTGAAGAAAATCACGGTGTAGAGATTCTGCCCCATCGACCAGATGGTGCAACATACTCAGGTATTCTGACATTCACGGCTACAAAGCCTGTCGAGGTTGGATTTGGTCACAGACTTCACGTAGATAATTCTACTCTTTCTCAATTTGAAGTTGAGAAGTTGGGCGATCTTTACAAGCGCCATCACGTCAACAGTAGTGAGCACATAACCCCTGGTATCATATCAGTTCCATCACGTATCATACCTGATTATGGAGTGTCACCGCCCTATTTCTCAGCTTCTATACCATTTGTAGGTAGTTCAGTATTTCTTACAACAGAGGGAGAGCCGTTTGTCGCAGTCTACGAAGTAGTCGCAGATGTTCTTCAACCCCAGTTAGTGGTGGACACAGACAGTGCCAAGACCACCAGCTCCGGCACGTCTGAAAATGTAGAGTAAAGATAAAGTGCAATAGCCAAGAGTCTCATGCCCACACCCATTCTTTTTCAATGGCTTAAAATTAGAACTAGTCATCATAAACAGTGGTAAGTTAGCGTCAATACCAACTACCCCAGATTTGGTAACAGTATTCAATACATTCTGTTAACGGTAGCAATTTAGACTTGACAATGTACATGCCTCAGATAACAGTGCTAAGAGACTTGGAACAACAACCAGTTGGAACAAAAATCAGAACAAACAACCACCGCAATTATATCGATAGCTCAGTTAGAAAGATCACATATAGTAATATGTCATGTTTGTCTATAATTACTAGATAACAAATATTGCAATGGATTGAAGAATGCGCTTGCAATTCGGGGAAGACGAATTTTGATGCAATAGAATTTAGTACAAATAATTCAAGAATGGAGCTTGTATGCGGTAAATGTCATGGTGTAATCTGCTGGTGGCACATAAGCACTGAACAGATTGGGCCGTTAGATGAGCTCAGAACAAAAGAAAAGTCTTTAACAATTCCAACAAGATCTAAATAGACAGGATTTGTAAATCGAAATACTAGATGGGCGCTTTAGGTGTTTGAGCGAAGCCAATATCAGACTCACCTAGTTATTTTCTCTTATATCCGATGTTGTAGTCAATGAGTTGTGATGGATGATCTTATTGCATGGGCTGATATCATTGGTACTGTTGCTGGTATACTTGTATTATCATCATTCATACCTCAGCTAATCAAAGCTTACAAAACTAAAAAGATGTCCGATGTGTCTATTCATTTGATGATTCTTATAGCAAGTGGAATGTTTCTATGGGTCATCTATGGTCTTATCAGATCAGACCCAGTCATAATTGGAACCAATGCTACAGGTTTTGCACTAAACATTACTCTGTTGGTAATGAAGCTTAGATATGACACGATGCATCATAGTACAGTTAGATTATAATTTTGCTGAACGGTGGCAGCACGTTAGTAGCACCAGTATTTCTACAACAGTTGAACTACCTAAATAGTATGTTGAATATGATGTAAGCATCAAATTTGTATGCAATCATTAACAAACACATTATGTCACTTGTCATCGTTATGATTGGATTTATGATTAGTGAAACTGCGGTTGCGACAGCTGAAGAAAAACAAATGAATGAAAGTTTTAGTCAAAGCAATTTTACAGACAGAAAAAATATATGCATAACTTGGTTGGAGACAAACAAAACAATGCCTGAAAACGTTAAAGTATTCAGTATTAGCGATGAAGATTTTTGGATGGTTTTTGAACCCCTTCTTGAACAATCAATTAATCGATCTACAGTTTCATCCGAATAAACTTCAATCGTGAAATATGTGAATAGGTTCAAATGTTTGCAATGGAAAGCTGTACTAGATGTCATTTAGTCTTGTAAAAGCTGTGAAAAGTACACACAGACATCTACTAAATAAATTATTTCATCTCATTGGATTATCATTATACTTTTTTGCATTCTTTATATTCATATCAAAATTGATAGGTAATCACGATCAAAATCCTACGTTTGGTTTGGCATTGTGGCTAACAGCTATTAATTTGTTTATTGTTGGCCATATGATTGAAGATAATATAAGATCAATGACCGTAATCATACTCTTTAAGTATATTAGATCCAAACTGCACGAAAATGGATTTAAAAGAAGACTAATTCTTGTCTCAAACTGATAGCCAATCCATCTAGCGCATAGTCTAATCTGAGTCTATGGTAGATTGTGGCAATATCAAAGCTCCTAATTAATTAACACCAATTTCTGCGAAACTCAAGGATATGTTACGCATTTAATCTACATCAATGTATAACAAATCTCATTTGCCTGATGTCTTTGTTAACACCTGACTTGATTCTTCTACTAATCATCAATCCCAATGAAAAAATAAATCGTATACTCAAAATAATTGAAGTTAAGCAGAACCGACTTTGCTTTTCATGTAGAGACCGGATCACGCGTGATCATAGTGTCGTAAGTAGCGGACGTCCGAGACACTACTACCCAGATATTGCGCCATCAATCACAATATTACCTAGCTCATCGGCAATAGAATTTCTTTAGCATACAGAAGATCAGTAGAATAGTCTACTCCTACTGGAATTACGAAGAATAATTGGAATAGGAACTTGAGCAGAAATATTATGATGACTATGGCAATAATAACTAGAATTACGTATACTAATGTTCCGAGAACCATTTCTTTAAGGTATTCAACAAACTATTTAACCTGATTTACTGTTAGTTCCATCCACGAGGATCAGAGAATCAATAGGGAATTTGAAGTCGATATTAATGTAGAATACTGATATAGACAAAGCACTGATTTAGTCAAGGCGAAGACATTAGTTATATATCATGGTACATAATCTTCTATGGATTTCAATGAGTGACGAGCCGAGTACTGAGAGTTCTGGAAGACTAACTAACAGTAAGCCAAAAGCGGTAGAGATAGGAAAAGAGTATACAGTAGATATTACCGACACAGGCAGAGATGGGGAGGGTGTTGCGAGAATAGGAGGTCTAATAACTTTTGTGAAAAATGCAAAAGTTGGGGACAAAAATATAAAGATTAAGATTAATACGGTGGTTAGTAGATTTGCTACCGCAGAGGTAGTAGCAGGTTCGACTGATACGACTTAGGTCTGTTATATCAGACTAACCCAATTAAAAAGAGTCTGTAGTTTCTATAGCAATATAACGCGTATCTAGTAATATCCCATATTGCTCAGAATGTAGTGCTAAACAGTATTGAAATGGACTGAAATCATAGGACAATAGAGTTTTTTAAGATAATTGCCTTCAGGACAGAGCTTTCCTGCAGCAGATGTAGCGGTCTTGTTGGCTGGTGGGATGAACCAGCACGTACAAAGAAGATAATTCCGTTCAAGCGAGCCTGGACAGAAGAAGAATGCTTGGCTATGCGCTAATTTCCAACTCGTTCTAATAGAAAAATATCAGATTTATGAGAGTGTCTGAATTTGCTTAATGCAAATAAACTAAATTCTCACACTGCTATTGTAAATAAATACCAAACATATGGTAATAGTAGCAGCAATGACAGTCATGCTCATTGGAGCAACAGCACTTGCAACAACTGATAGCGCATTTGCAGGCGGAAAGAAGCATTATGAAAAGAGTAAAGCAATCAGCCAAGCAAACGCTTGCGGAAATGGAGAGCTACCATTGAATGTGTTCTGTCAAAACATTGGCTCACAAGTCCAAGGCGATGAAAACGCGGTAGCATTAGACGGCTTCCAACAAGCTATCGAAGAAGGAGAAGAACCATAAATAAGCAAACCTATCTCTTTTTTTGTTTTCTACATGGTAACGATATATTTATCATTCACTTTATTTTCGGATATGATTCCTGGCTGGAATTGTTATTTTTCCTTTCATATGTTCTGCTGGTCTATATAAGAGTATATCTTTATCGCCTTTACCAATTCTGAGATACGTGTGGACTCTTAAATTTCATTTAATTGATTAGAAGCCGAAAGTCTAGCATCCAACTAAGATAAGATATCTGGAAGAGATTTAAAGGTGCCTCTTTGGAACTACTGTCTAGACCTTGAATATCTGATTTTGCTGCCGCTAGAGTCTGAGGAGGTTTCCAGTCGTCATTAACTCCATGCGAGTCAAGCCAAGATGCTATTTGCTCTTCTAGATTACTGTGTTCAAGTAAATTGTGATTAGACAATGACTTAGCACTGCTTTCTCTTATTAGTTCCTGTTCTAGGTGAGTAATAAATATCAAGGATTCTGCTTTCATTTCCTTAAATTGATTGATGGAGATTGAGCAATAGTAATCCTTGAAATATCTGCTGCAATTGTATTGCAGGTCTTTCATATATCCTCTCCACTATACGGAAATTGACATAAAAAGTCTATTTTCTATGAATTATTGCATTTATATATTAGAATTGGAGATATCGTGTACTAAAGCACCTTATATAGCCCAATACATATAGTACTTGTCTGACACTTCCGAGTTCCCAGCAGAGTGATAGAAAAACGAATAGGGAGGGTACTGAGGTCTTCTATGGGGTCGATAAAGTTATGAATATGTTATTACAGTTCTTGCACAAAACTGATGATACGATCGATGCCTGTGTTGATTATACTCGACCTTCATTGGTAATTGACATCGCGATATTGAAGAGAGCATTTCTTGATGCTAAAAAGAGAGGCGTCAAACTGAGATATGTTACTGAAATTAATAAAGATAACATTTCATATTGCAAGCAAATGATGACGATGGTTGACGAGCTTCGACATTTAGATGGAATTAAGGGGAACTTTTACATTAGTGAAACAGGATACCTTGCTCCTGCTACCTTCCATGAAGATGGAGAGCCAGCAGCACAGATCATTTACAGCAATGTCAAGGAATTAATCGAACATCAAAGGTACGTTTTTGAAACCTTATGGAGTAAAACCATCCCTGCAGAACAGAGGATACGAGAGATTGAAGAAGGAATAGTACGATATGAAACAGTAATAATAGATAACTCAGATGAGATTATAAGAGAGATCTATTCTCTCACTGCTAGCTCAAATCATCTTGATACCTGTCTGACCTCAGGTGGAATGCACTATAGCCACAAATACTTCATTGACATAAAGAAAAAACTATTGGATAAACAAAAGAGAGGGGAACATAAAGGTCTTAGATACATTACTAGTATAGATAACGAAAATTTAGAGCTGGTTAAGCTATATCTAGAACTTGGGATTAGAGTCAAACATGTTAGCAATCTACCGCCAATGAGTTTTGGTGTTTCAGATAAGAAAATAGCAGTAACAATAGAGAAGATGGAAACAGGAAAAGTTGTTCAAAGCCTTCTACTAAGTAACGAATCTCAATACATAAAACACTTTTCTTCTGTTTTTCAACGATTATGGGAGAGTGGAATTGATGCAGCAGACAGAATACGAG
>JBOGPP010000025.1:0-4856 GCA_050748485.1 Nitrososphaeraceae archaeon
TTTTTAAGCAATAAAAAGCATTATAGTAATAATGTGTTTCGACTATGAATTTCCAGAACTAGAAAAGGATCTAATGAAGCCGATAAAGCAGAAGAAAAATATTGAAACAGAAAAATTGGAAGAAAGACCATTGACTGTGACTGCCTAAGCACATCGAATCCAGTATTTATTTTTTTAAAAAACTTTGTCATGAGTAGTGTGCTACCTAAGCGATGAAAGACATTTCGTCTATAATCTAGAGACTACCTACCAAGGTACAACATCACTTTAGCTTGTAAACAAGTCTTTTTATCCAATTTCATTGATATCACTTGCTAATGAATGGCATTACATTTGGAGTACATTTGCCCATTATAAGATTTGATGGAAACCATACGCATTCAAGAGAACAAATTCTTTCATTTGCAAGTAGGGCAGAAAAATTAGGATACGATTCATTAAGTGTAAATGATCATGTTGTGTTTACTGCAAGTTGGTTAGATGCCGTAACTACGTTGTCTGCAGTTGCAGGAATCACCAACAAGATCAAACTAGGAACTTCCATCTTAAACATAGTCATTAGAAATCCTATTATATCTGCCAGAACTTTATCTTCAATAGATATCATATCTTCTGGCAGACTCTTTGCAGGTGTCGGGCCTGGTTCATCTAAAAAAGACTACGATGTGTGCGGAATATCCTATGAAGATAGGTGGAAAAGGTTCGACGAGGCTTTACAGATATTACAGCTACTTTGGAATACAGAAAGTGGCAAGCCAAGGTTAGCAAATTTCGATGGGATTTATTATAAAATGAGGAACGTATCTACAGAGCCACAACCAGTTCAGAAACCACATCCCCCAATTCTAATAGGAAGTTGGGGTTCTGAGGCAGGCCTAAAGAGAGTAGCAAAGTATGGAGATGGTTGGATGGCATCTGCTTATAACATTACACCAGAGAAATTCAAAGAGAAATGGAAGACGGTTCTATCGTATAGAAGTTCCAATAATAAGGATATCAAATTGTTCCAAAATTCCATGATGAGTATGTTTGGATACATTGATAATGACAAGGAGAAGGTTCACGGAATGGTAAAAAACATATTGTCTCCTGCATTAGGAAGATCACCAGAAGATTTAGAAAGATTACTTCTTTTTGGATCTGTTGATCATTGCATAAATAAGATAGATATACTTCATGATGTAGGTGTCAAGCGCGTTCATTTTTGGCCGATATATAACTTTAATGAACAAATAGAAATTTTCAGTAAAGAGATTGCATCAAAATATTAAGGCATATGAAGAAATTATCAGTTGTAGCTTTTAAGGGCTCTTGTGGCCGATTTTAACATCAGCAGGCCCTTTTGATTTATGTCATAATTTCATGACATAATGATCGTGGCTTATGTCAGTTTTGATGAATTTTATTTGTCATAATAATAGCCGTAATTACTGGCACGTGAGAGACTGCGTCAATATAGACAAAAACAAAGCAGCCAACGACTAGAAAAACCTGGCTAAGAATTTGAGATTACAGAGCATTCTAGTGTATTGAGGGGGACTTCGCGCTAATGTTTACTGAATTATAGGAATGGGTTAAGATATAGAAAATTAAAAAGAGAGGGAAGTCAGTGCAACTTGATGTAGAGACAGGATTATCCTATGCTATTAGCCGTTGTACCAGTCAATGCTTGGAAAAAAGGAACATACTCAGGTGACGAAGGTTCTATTACTCCAAGCTGTGCAAGAAAGGTAAGATCGTCGCGAATCGCTTTATGTTCTACTATTTTCCCGTCTTCGCCTACTCTGTATAAATGAACAGCTTCATATGAAATCTCATTTCCAGTAGGTGGAAGGATAAAAAAGTTACCAGTATGCGTACCAGTCACATTAAGTATGGAAACAACCATATCATCCTGGGAAATTATTGCTTCTTCATGATGACGAAGATCAGGAAAAGCAGTTCTTAAATTCTCAACCGTATCAATAAATTCAGAAGGACCTCTAAGCTGCCCTCTAACAGGATCTACTTGTGATTCACGATTGAAATATTGTGGACTTATAAACTCAGAAACATTGCTTACATTTCCAGTATTAAATGCATCAATGACTTGTCTGGCTGCTTTGATATTTTTTTCTTCAGTTAGTTCTGTATTCTGTCCTGATGCACTGTCTATCGCAGACATCATAGGCAGTACTGCCATAAGCAATAATGATCCAAGACAAGTTGAGGTTTTTAGTATCCTTTTAGTATCATATTCTTGAATAGTCTTTTCTCTTTTTGTCATCATACTTTATATTCGTACAAAGGAATTTAATCTTAATGTAAGGACAGATACACGAAATGCTCAAATACGGTGTTTGAACGTCATTTTTGTTACCTTGGACTAAATACTATGAACAATTCTAATCTTTGAAAATCGATGGATTACATCATCAAGGCAAATTCTCAAAATGAGTAGGAGAGAAACTATGGCAAAATTAAGTTCGGCAAAAGTCCTGGAATGCAGTTGTAGTTATTTTTTCCTTGACGATAATTATCAGATATAGCTATTATTAGGATTAGTACTTGAAGGGATGACATAGTAGTGCGACAGGGCTTAGCTTCATAGCTTCAGCCCGATAATTCAGAATTTAAGCTTTATACTTCTTGTGGGATTGTAATATGCCATAGATCCACAATGAAAAACTGTTGTTTATCTTAATGGTACATACCCAACTTATTTTAGATCCAAGTCCTCCTAATATTTTCAAATCCTTAAGAAATATCTTCAGATCGACTCATGTAATGGAGATATCCACAATGATTAAATTTGACTCAATCAGCCTAATTGATAACGATTTTTACCTTATGAAAGTGTTAAAATACCACTAGTGATATTTTATAACTGGCAGAAAACCATCAAGTAAAGTATTGCATTTATACATAATATACATCAAGACGCATATAAGAATTCACTATATAAGACTGTAATTTCTCAAATAAACAACTAATCTAGAAATATAGTTTATGCAGTGTATATCGATAGCTCACCACTATGGAAAGTATCAGAAATATGAAACATCGAAAAGGGATCACCGTTAATAGTACCTGTAGATTTTAACAGGACCAAGTATTGATACCTCTGATAAGTCGAATGAGTAAATGCGACCGTTACAAGTCAGAACATCTTAAAAAGAAAACATATAGAAAAAAACTTCTACTGGACCAAAAGAATCATTTTAACTCAAAACCACATGATATATCTGCGAGGATTGCGCAAAAAACTACAACAAGAGAGTGGACACCGGGGTTTAAAAGATTGAATGAATATAAGACCTACTCGACCGAGCGGGGGGATCTAGACGAGGAAGAAGAATTCAAAAGTAACAAAGCCCTCAGCGTGAAAGTGTTAAAATATCACTAGAGATATATTTCAATGAGTACAAGAAACCAATTAGTATACCTTAAAGAGATATACCACTCTACATTAATACACGAATAATCACTATTAAGTCATTGGCAAATCCAAAATGGTTTAAAAAGCAGCAACTTGATCCAGATGCCTTCTACTCATCAATCCAAGACGTATTTGCATCTTTTGGACCTCCATACGGAGCAGCTGACAATAAAATTATACCAAATGGCTTTTTTTGGTCTTCGTTAGCCATAAACGTACTTTTACAAAGTCGAGAATACTCTGACGAGCCCACTCAAAATCAATGCAGCAATAAAGAGGACGAAATTACTCAGTATGGCTATTTACATACTGAAACTGGGATGCTGATGTTAGGTATAATGGTTCTATCATGGCTAAAAGTTAATCTTAAGAAGAAAACAGAAAACGGGCACTGCTATAATTCTCTTCATACTAGAACAGAGACTAATAAATCCGCGAGCTGTTCAATTGGAAGTAATTTTCACAGTGACTTGCACACCGATTATATATCAATATTAGAAGATTTTGTAAGTAGTGTAAGGACTTGTACTCCTACACCAATAACATCATTGAATCAAAAATAAAAGAAGGATCAATAGTTATAGGTCTGCCTCATGTAATCTTAACAGAATTTTGGTTAATCAAGGTCATCTAAATGAATGTACTAGATTTTGCTGGCGAGGTTGTCTTTCTTTCTGCGTCAGGTGTCTTATCTCCAGGTCCTCTATTTTTAGCTAATCTTATTTGTGGAACAAAACAAGGTTATCGAGCAGGTCTAAAAACCGCAACTGGTCATGCCATAATCGAATTTCCTCTAGTCATTATACTGACGATTAGTTTTTTCCAACTGGCTAATACCTCTACCGATACCTATAATCTAAATTTACTTGGTGTATTCGGCGGAATCTCCATAATCATATTTTCAATCATACAAATCACCAATACTACTAGAAGAAAGGCACAAAAGAATTTATCGAATAGCGGTGATCATAGATTCTCATCTATAGCCAACAAGCCACTCCTATTAGGCATAGTCTTCACCGCTTTGAATCCATTTTTCATAGCTTGGTGGCTTACAATAGGACTAAAATTGGTCTCAGATTCAATTTCACTATTTGGTGTTACTACTGGAGGTTTCCTACTAATCTCTTTTCATATATGGATGGACTATGTTTGGCTCATACTTACAGCATATCTTATTTTCAAAGGGGTATCCATAATTAATATAAAGTATTATTACCCTTTGCTTATGGGGTTAAATATCATATTAAGCTTTTATGGTATCTATATGATAGTCTCGAGCATATCATTAATCTGAACTTCAGTCAGTACCAGCAAGGTACCCAAAGATACATTGAATGACATGAACACGAACAATTAGGACACATCATGATAAGTTGAGCAATTCGTCATGAAAGCTAGGACCTCCTTTATGCTCTAAAATTTAGTAACAGAGTTG
>JBOGPP010000026.1:0-24959 GCA_050748485.1 Nitrososphaeraceae archaeon
CCGGTCCTGTTCAAACAATACTAGCAAATCAAACCTCCGAAAGAAGAGGAGTGATACTTGGAGCAATTACTGAAGTAGCAAAAAAATATGCTCACAGTACAGGAAGAGTCAAGTTTGATAATGAAGCCATACTTATTGTTGGTAAAAAATGAATAAATACTTCGTCCAGATGCGGAATGGAATCTGTTGATATTTTACCTCCAGAAAAGATTGCTTTCATAGCATATATTATCGGAGTATATGAATCAGTTTAGAAGTTCAGGAGATTAATAACAAGCGGAAAGATAACTAATGGTACTGATGCATCTAGAGTAGCAGAATTACTGTCAGAATCACTCGTTTTTTAAGATGCAGAAATGATGTCTGAACTTATAAACACAATGCTACGACACACGCATAATAATGCCATAAACAGAGTTACTGCTGAAGAAGTAAGAAATATAATGAATCAACTAAAAGCCGTAGAAGTTTCTATTGTAATTAAACATCATTAGCTCAAATGTATTATCATGAGTAAATATAAACTAATTTAGTAATTCTATTTAGTTCCAAGCAATTGCCTACTAAACTTATACTAAGACCAAAACTATAACCATTAGGGTAATAATGATCAGCTTCCATATCATTGCGTCTCTATATTTTGTCTAATACAATTGATCAGGCGTGTAACATATCAGATATTTATCCATTGTTCCATTTTGTCATCCAAGGATAAATTATACTAGAACCGTCTTCAGTAAATATCCCG
The DNA here is from genome assembly GCA_050748485.1 of Nitrososphaeraceae archaeon. Classification (GTDB taxonomy): domain Archaea; phylum Thermoproteota; class Nitrososphaeria; order Nitrososphaerales; family Nitrososphaeraceae; genus TH5896. Next base: position 749 of record JBOGPP010000026.1, read on the forward strand.
AACTTACTCTGAGCTGCGGCTATTGCAGAATCAGATATTACCCCATCTTTACTTTGAGATAATGATTCCTTGATGATCAATCCAAGTGCTTCTGCACCTTTAGTTTTATGCCTGATAAGGTCTGAATCATCATGGCGTCGATCCTCAAAGTCTATGCTAAACAATCCAAACTTTCCTTCAGGTCTATAATTATCAAGCCATTCATAGTTATCCATAAAAGACCAAAATAGATATCCCATAATATGAGCACCATCGTCTATTGCTCTTTTGACTTGTTGAAGATGTGACACAATGAATGGAGCACGATGCCCGTCATGTTTATCAGCAATACCGTTCTCAGTTATAAAGATCGGTATGTTATTCCATTTATTTTTTATTCGCATTATCACGTTGTACAAACCTTTGGGATAGATTTCCCATCCGAGAGTATTTAGTATATTATGAGATTGATTGTTCGCTATACTTAGATCATTTATAGGGACTCCTCCCACAAACTTTGCTGAGGTTAGCGAAACGATCTTATTAGAGTAAACATAGACCCTACGATAGTAATCAAGACCAATGAAATCAGCTTTGTTTTTCCAGTCCTCGTGTACAATAAATTCCTTGCTATTCTTATTGCTTCTTTGAAGTGTGTTCAGATAGTTCAGATCTTCCTCACCATTAATAACCGCGTTAATAAAGTAATCATTTGCGAAATAACTGAAATTCTTGGCAGCTTCAGTATTATCTTTCACTTTTATACCGAATATCTTGCTCTGTTCTGCTGGAACGATCTCCATCATTAGATGCGTAAAACCAACTCTACTTGCAAGACCATCTCCATCAACGTCAATATTGTCGAGGGCAGTGATCTTGTTATATGCTTGAACATGTGCTTCGATGAGATTGTGCAATACTATTCTTGCTTTTTTCCCTTTGAGGAAAAAACCAGGTGGCCATAATCCTGAGATATAGCCACCTCCAATTATTGTGGCTACAGGTTCGCCTATTGTGATCCAATAATCAACTAAATCTCTAAACTCTACAATTATTCGTTCTACATATCTGATGAACCTTTCAACAGTTTCATGATTTTCCCAACCTCTGAGAGATTTCCAATAAGGATCGGACGGCGGGGGATCTGCGAGTGGAAGGTCCTTTAGTGGATGTGGCAGCAAATTTTGACCTGTCCTTCTTAAAAATTCCTGAGGGGGAGTCATGACCCATAAAGGGAGTGTTGCATGATTAAGTGAAACTATTGGGATTAGGTTTTTTCCCCTCATGGTTACTATCATCTCCTTATAATTATCGATAGCCACCTGATCCCAATGATCTTTTTCAGGTTCGATACGTGCCCACTCTATACTTATTCTAAAAGCATTTAGTCCTAATCTTCTGGCAAGATCGAAATCCCTTTGATAATATTTAGTATCCCGGAATTTAGCAGCGTCTCCTGCCGGCTGTAAATCAACTTGAGTGCCTCCTTTGTAGAAGATGCTTGGCTTAGTTATGGTGGAGATTCTTTTTCTAATTTGGAGTGATCGTGTAAAAAAATCCCAATCATTATTTGTGATGTCCCCTTCAACTTGATAAGAAGAAGTTGATACACCCCATAGGAAAGTTTTGGGTAATGCTTTCATTGCGCTTTGATCTGTTGATCAATGTCTCTAGCTTTAATATTTATAGAAGCCCCCCGGCTATTTACTGCTAGGAACCATAGTTGAACCCATTGAATGTTTTCCTCAAAACCTGTAGTATACGACCACCTGAAATTAGATAAACATTACGCATTACTCATATTTCAGATGGGAGGATCAAAAAATTCGTTTTAGAACCCCCATCGAGTGGAACCAAGACAATGATTAGTCATGACTGCGCCAGAGGTCATTCCTACTATACTGAAGTTGTCATCACGCAACTATAGTCGCTAAATATTAACCGACTATCGATTCCAACCTAATTAGGATGGAATCGGTCGTAACTTTTCATTAATTTTTCTATTATGAATCTACGGCCAAATTTATTGATAGGGAAATGTAGATATCTAGATTAATATGACCCTTACTGATAATTAACATTCTGTGACACTTCTCTCTGTTTTTGTAATAGTTTCTCCGATTAAGAGGGAGTTTTTTCATACTAGGATCGGTATAATTTATGTTGTATTTCCAATTGCCTTATTTTTTTGAATTCGTGAGCGGGGTTAATTTAATGTTAGTCAAAATCAGAACAATTTAGTCGACATCGACACGAAATATGACGAATTTGAAAAAGAATATGACAAAATAGGAGAGCTATACAAAGTTTTAATATTACAGCGCCTTTCCTTCTTTAATGATTCAGATTATGTTTGCAATACAATCTCTGTTTATATCTAGTATGCTTCTGGGTATTATTTTCGTTACCTCTATGAATATGCAAAAGGTGACTTCTACTACTACTAACACACATACTATGAACGTAATAGGTGCTCCAAATCAGTCTGCAGCAGCAGCAACGGGCAATAACATAGAAATGACAAACTCAACTTTAGCAAAGAAATTGAATGTCGTCACCTCAGTTTCTCCGATAACCAATATAGTAAAAAATGTAGCAGGGGAGAAGATAGAATTGTCTGGACTAGTCCCAGAAGGTGTTAATTCACATACATTTGAGCTCGTGCCATCAGATGTTGTGAAAGTAAATGACGCAGATCTTGTAATTATCGATGGACTTGGCTTAGAAACCAATGTAGAAAATGTAGTTGATGAAGCTTACAACACAAAACCAAATCTTCAAATCTTGAAATTAGGAGATAACACTATTACTCCTGATCAATACATATTTGATTTTAGCTTTCCTAAAGAAACAGGTGATCCCAACCCGCATTTATGGCTTAATGTGGCTTACGCCATGAAATTTGCCAATCTTACAAGAGACAAACTAATGGATATTGATCCTGCAAATGCAGATTACTATGGAGAAAATACCGATCGATACATTACAAAGCTAAATGACTTAGATCAAGGTATAATGCATGCCGTGCAATCGGTACCGGAACAAAATAGAAAACTTCTTACGTATCATGATTCATGGGCTTACTTTGCACCTAGGTATGGCATGGTTGTCATAGGGGCAGTTCAGCCGTCAGACTTCGGTCAACCTACTCCTAGAGAAGTAGCCAAGCTAATCGATCAAATTAAAGCCGAAAACGTACCTGCAATATTTGGTTCTGAAGTATTTCCAATTGAGGTAGTCGATCAAATAGCTAAAGAGGCAAATGTAAAGATTGTCAGTACGCTTAGCGATGATGACTTGCCAGGTGATGCCGGAGAGCCTCAAAATTCCTACATTGGAATGATGTTAGAGAATATGAAGAATATGCTAGTGCCACTAGGTGGTAATGTAAGTGCATTGTCAAATGTTAGCCCCGAGGATACTTACTCTTCAAATTGATATGATATTGGAGATAGAGCAGTATAAAGATGATCGACATCCTACTCAGATCTTTTTTCTAGACGAGAAAGAGAAGTATGGACAAACAGGGACAGAAATATGTTTATTAGATAACGATGGAAGGATCAGAATCAGACTTATGACTACAATTCGGCAATCTTACAAAAAATAGTACAATATGGAGATGACCAAAATTAAGAAAGATAGTAATGGTACAACCCCAGGAAATCTAGTGGAAGCAAGTGACATCACATTCGGATACGCACCTCACAAGCCGATACTAGAAAATGTAAGTATCAAGATTCCTAAAGGAAGATTCGTAGGCCTGCTTGGGCCAAGTGGTTCAGGAAAGTCTACTCTTCTAAAATTAATCATTGGCTTACAGAAACCATGGAAAGGAACAATAAGATTCTTAGGCAATAGTAGCACCAATTCCTATGCATATTCTTCAAAGAATATAGGATATGTACCGCAAGTAGAAAGTATTGATTGGAACTTCCCTGTAACTGTTAAAGAAGTTATTGGGATGGGAATTTGGGATAGATCGGGTATTGCCCCGTGGTTTTCAAAAGATGCCGATGTAATGGTGGGAGTAATATTAGATGATCTCGGAATATATAATTCAGAGTTTAGGAATAGACAGATTCGAGAGCTTTCTGGTGGAGAGCAGCAAAGGGTATTTCTTGCAAGAGCATTAATTCGTAAGCCTACCATATTGGTATTAGATGAGCCTATTTCAGGAGTCGATTATAATACTCGGGAAAAGGTATTGGAGATTTTGCGTTCATTAAATCATGACCTAGATATGACAATAATAATGACTACTCATGATCTCGGCGGGATAGGAAAACGGCTCCCTTGGGTTATATGTATGAATAAAACTGTAATTGCGGAGGGTGATCCTTCAATGATATTGACCAAAGATAATTTATTGAGAACGTACGGTCTCGCAGAGGACAATGATAATATTAATACTAATGACAATATTTCTGATGGTAACACTGATACCCTTCCAATTCCTACTGAACACATGTCTCCTTCGCCTGACAGGATGAAAATAAAAAATGATGATGATATTTGAATTAGCAGGAAGATGGGAAAAAGTGAATAAGAAAATGACAAGAAGGAGGAATCAATAATTTGATTCCATTATTGTTATTCTTGATATTACCAATTCATACAACCACATTACTATTTTTAGAATCACTTCTTGAGCCATTCACATACGAATTCTTTACGAATGCAATCCTAGTATCTATTCTGGTTGGAGGAGTATGTGGCTTAATGGGTGTATACATCGTGCTGAGAGGAATGAGTTACATTGGTCATGGAATGTCTCATGCTGTATTCGGTGGAGCAGTCGTTAGCTATATTGCCGGTTTTAATTTCTATCTTGGAGCCGCAGTTTGGGGTTTTGTATCTGCATATCTTATCAATGAGATAACCAGAAGAAATAAGATAAAGGCAGATGCAGCAATAGGAGTAGTCACAACTGCAGGGTTTGCAATTGGTGTACTGTTGATTAGTACTACAAGAAGTTATACTAGGGACTTTGAAGCTCTATTATTTGGCAATATCCTTGGAATAACAGATCAGGACTTAGCCGTTATCGTGCTGGTAACATGTATAACTGCATTCTTTATATTCTTCTATCAGAAAAGATTACTTTTTACTCTATTTGATAAGGAAACGGCCAAGGTATATGGAGTACGAACAGACATGGTAGAATTGATTTTCTCATTAATTCTTGCGACCGTTGTAATAGCATCGATGAGTAGCGTCGGAGTTACCATGATAGCTGCTGCCATTGTTGCTCCTGCCATTTCTGCCAGAATGCTTACGAATAACTTTATGAAAATGGTTGTCGCCTCGACAATTATTGGCATTTTGACGGCCTTTCTAGGTATGTACTCTAGTTATTTCCTTGATTCTGCATCAGGTGCTACAATAGTATTATTTGGAACTGCAGCGTTCGGTGTGAGTTCACTGTTTGCATATATTAGAAGATTACATCAAACACATTCACATGAAAAATTCATCAAACATTCGCATCCTCATGTTCATGTAGGAGAACATACGCATAAACACAGGACCTAAACAAGTCGTGAATCATTGCTATATGCATAACAAAAAAACTAAAGGCAAGTGAAAAGAAGTGGGGGATTTAGCATACCTAATATATTCCAGATCTTGAAGAGTTGACGTCACTTGAAGAAGTGTTACTGATATGTGTAGAGAGCTTAGACATAATCTGTGATTTAGATGCAGCTCCTATAATTCCGTCTACTGCTTTTCCATTCTTAAATATTGCGATCGTAGGAATGCTTTGTATACCAAAAGTACTTGATATCATCGGATTCTCATCTACATTAAGCTTGCCAAATGCTGCTTTTCCAGTCAGTTCCTTAGATAGTTCTTCTATAACTGGAGAGACCATTCTACATGGCCCACACCAGGGGGCCCAGAAATCAACAATTAGTAACGGATACTTACTGACCATCTCATTGAAATTATTATCTGTCAAAGTAATAGGGGTGGATGTAGTTGACTGATTACCCTGAACATGATCATTTCTGTTTGTCCGATGAGAAAATTCATTCATTTTTCGTTTCATTATCCGTTCGAGTTCTTCATCATGGCCATTAGTCCTATCATTAATGCTATTATTATAATATCGCATGTCCTTAATATTCACCTATAAAACATAGTACGAATCCACTTATTAAGTATTACGTTTTTGCCAAATGTGTACAAAACCTTTTATTGCACTTTTGCCAATAGTTATGTGAACTGTATGATGGAAGGGAATAGTTAACATGAGATCTATTAATCTCTTTATGGATACTGATTGTACGTGTAAGAACTTGCTGGAATGTCTTTATAATTTATCGCCTTCAGACTTAGATATATTAGTAGCGTTGTTTAGATCTAAAGAACCTCTTACATTAGAAGTAATTTCTAGGCAGTTAAGAAAGGACAAAGGTACTATATTTAGATCACTGCAAAAGTTGGTTAGTATCGGTTTTTGTGTGAAAGAAAGTAGAAACTTAAGAAATGGCGGTCAGTATCATACCTATCGGGCAACGAGTATCGATAGAATGGAGAGAGCTACAGAACTTAGACTAAAAGAAATACAAAAATCGTTATCTAGGCTAATAAAAAGATTTAAAGAAGACATCCAACAATTGATAGAACAATAAGCTATGTGAAATTTGTATATCTATAATAAATGAGTCTAGGTATAAAGTGAGAACTTCTTATTGATACAATGCCTTGAATCGGACAAATATCTGACTTTTGAGACAGGAGTATTGAAACTCCAAATTATTTGAAATAGATGAATATAAGTAGTGCAAATTCTTGAATATTAGCAGGTACCAAAATGGCTAACGCATTTAGATCTTTATTTGGCAGGGATGATAATAATAATACTTTCATAGCGCTATCGATTAGTCATCTCAAAAATAGTATTAAGACAGATCCTGCTATTCCTCTACTCATTATAAGTTTGGGCATTTTATTGACTGCTAGTTCAGGCAGTTGGGATATTACTAACCACCTTTTGAATAGACCTGAAACTTTTTTCTCCCCGCCTCATGCTGGGCTATACTCTGGTGTAGTATTGGTCTTATTTGGATCATTGATGACATATCGTTATCACCGCCATAGTAGTAAAATATCTGACATCATCAAAAACAAAAAATCTCTTCCGATTTACTTACGGTTGGTAATCGTAGGAATTATTATGTTGATGTCAGCTGGTCCTTTGGATTTTGCTTGGCATACAGCTTTTGGACTTGACGGTTTGTTGAGTCCGCCACACGTCGTGCTTACAATGGGCTTGGTTTTATGTAGTATTGGTGCATTCCTCGGATTGATTTCAAAAAATAATTACTATCCGGGCAGAATGAGAACAAAGACCAACATGAAAACAATGACTAATGACGATAATTATTTTATAGTTGGAATGAAAAACAGAAGTCGTAACGACATCACAGCACGTACCAAAAGGTCATTGCTGTACATAATAATAGCAATTACGGCGATTTGGATTACGGTTTCTGGCATAATTCATATGGTTTCTCTTCCATTTTCCGATACTGATTTCTTCAAATTTAATCCCAATCCCCTATTAGCCGGATTAATTGCTACTTTATGTTTCCCATTTCTTGTATCTTTTATATTATTCACTTCGTGGGAAATAACCAAGAAGTTTGGCATGCTATCTGCTAGTGGAATGGTTTTTATTTTCATCAACCTAGTTACGACAATACTTCCAAATGAAAACCTGGTGCCTATGATTCCATTTTACTTATTAAATGTGATTCCTATCATATTGATTGATGTGTCACTATCATTACCAGCTTTAGGAATATCATCACCAATATTACTTTCACAAACACGAAAAAAGATCGTTAAGATGTTAGCAGGAATTGTATTGGGACTAACATTCTTTATGTTATACTTTCCTTTAATTACTCATACATATAATGAGGTTTCAATTAATCCGCAACCGGTATGGCCAAGTGTTACCGCTTCAATATATTTTGAAATGATCGGTGAGATGTTTCCCTTATTGGTTGTCTCATCAATGGCAGCAGGCATTCTGGGCGTTGTCGTTAGTTCAAAACTAACTACCCTAGCCTTGCATGATATTCATGGAATGACAAAGTAGTTTAATGAACTGGATATTCCAATTAATTCAATACTAAGATCAAAAAGATTCCATATCATGCATTCAGAAGAGTAAAGACATGGTATATTCTTGATAGATTTTCTTCAGCTCTATAATTGTCATCACTATTACTAACATCTCAATGTAGAGTAACTAATTCTGACGAATTAACTTTTTTTCCTTAGCAGTAGGAGAAGACGTATGTTCATAATTCATTCGTAATATCATAATCTCTGCCTATTTCTCTTCTTCCTTCCCTTTCCTTTTCTTAGCATGATTACAACGATTATTATTATCGAAAACGAAATAAATATAGTAAGCACTCTCATAAGAGACTCTATCTCACTTGCAGAAGCATTAGGGAACGGATTAAGAAGGCTTGGTGGAGCTTGATGAGGTACGAATACATTGAATGAGGCAAGAACTTGTACATCAGCGCCCTTGTCTATTCTAGTTATTACTTGGTGAGTACCGTCGTCTGGGAAGATATATTCAACTGAAAAATCTCCGTCTCGTACAATAATGTTTTCGAATTTGAACAATCTTTGACCGTTCGTTACTACTACTCTTGCGTCAAAATCTTTAAGATTTTCATTGTTAGTCATATTGATAACACTGAATTCTAGTTTAGTAAATGTGTCAATGATCGGTCTTTCCGGATGATAGGTAAAAAGGATTTTCACAGCATCTTTTTGACTTACCCATTCTTGAGTTTCGTTAAGAGGCGATGTCACATTGCTTGATAGCTGGGAAAAGGTCACTGGAGGTAGAACATTGTTTATACCTCCTATAGCTGCTACCATCATAGCAAAAAATAACATGAGCAGAATTATGATCACACTGTACAAACTACCTATCTTTGTATATTCAAATTTTCATGAATAAAAACCTGCTCGCTAGAGTCAATTCACTGAAGCAGATAAGATATATCTTGGTATTTATTTAGATTTTGGTTTAGATGAAACACTGGATAACTGTGGGAGGGTTGTATATCTATACATTTACATTGAGCTACACGGCTACATGGCGACCCCATGACTTTTAACGATCATGCCTGTCATTTGGCCTCTCTAAGTAAGAGATATAACTAAAAAGATTGTTCTAATTCACAAATAGATGACTTCGTCTTCAAGAAAAGCAAAATTAGAGATCGAAATTGAGATTGATATCCCAATAGACATTATTAATGACAAACAGCGGTTCGGTTTAGTTGAAGAAGGGCTTATTAGAAGTATTTCCAAAGGCCTTTATGAGCAAGGAGTATCATTTAAAATCCTCAAATCAAACCTGAATTGATTATTTGAAATTCATGAACCTATGAATTTCTTTTCGTAAAAGATAGTGTAGGTTAAATTAGTTTTTGCGCACTTATACTTAATTTCTTAATATGCCATTACTTTGAGACCGACTGGGTAAGCTACTTAGCCTGACAATAATTATCTATTAGCCACATACAATTTAATTGAGATTCGGAAATAGTTTAGATTCAATCTTGCCCGACCCGAATATCACTAGCGATATATTTTTTGATTCTTTAGTTTTTATATACTTTGATTCAATTGTTAACTAAAATGGGCCTAATTCTGTCCTATTTTTATCCCATTTGTGAGCGCAGCAGTATAAATTACAAGAAAATTCCCGGTTAACGATCTATATTTCTAAAAGGAAAGTTTAATATCCATCAATTTTTTAGTGTATCTGAGATTGAAACAGATAGCCAATGTCGAGAGTATAATTAATGCGTTATCTGAACTTGAAGACGATCTAGACAATATTAACTATAAAACGGATGAAATGAAAAGGCGCCTCATCAACTCGTCTCACGAACAAATTGAACATCTCAAAGAGAATATTATAACCTTGGCAAACGGAGAAGCAAAAAAAATTATTGATTCTGCAAGGCAAGAAGCTGAGAAGGAGTCATCAACCATTCTCAAAGATTCTGATAACGAACTTGCAAATATCAAAAAGAATATTGAATCTTCATATGATAAAGCAGTTGAGGTGGCCGTAAAAATAATTTTATGGGGAAAGGCTTAATTCGTATCTTCTTTTTTATGCAAACTCTGACTTAAAATTGTTACAATCTTTATGGTTTGATATTGGAGATAGCCTTAATACTATGATAAGAAGGTTTAGATACCAATATTCCCATAAAGTTTAATAATTAATTTTGCCCAAGATTCTACGATGAAACGCCCCTGAGCAAGGAGCTGTTACAGCATAAAGTCACCGTTGCTACTGTGTATGGTCGTTCTTATTTTAAAATTACTAATGCACTAAAGCTTATGGATCTTGCCTTCGAATCGCTTTCGCCCCAAGAAGCCGCAGAATCAAATACGAAGTTGATTATAACTACAAGAACAGAAGCTAAATTTTTGGCTAAAAAAGAAATACTTTTGGACACAGATCTTTTAGAAAACCCAGTACTGTCTAAAGCAAGAATATTTAGAAGTATTATGAGGGGCTATCAGGATGATCACTTGATAATCGGAATTGATCCTGGTAACCGTATTGGGATTTCTATAATTTATTTACAAAATGAAATTGAAAGTCTAGTCGTATCATCACCTAAATCCGCTATTGATTTAGTTATAGTATTCCTAGACGGAATCCACTCTAAAAATAAGATTGTCAGAATTGGGGATGGTGATATAGGTATGTCGCAATATATTGCTCGCATGATCAAATTGAAATTCAAGAACGCTGTCAACATTGAAATTGTAGATGAATACGGTACCTCTTTACCGAGAAACACTGGAGTAAATAGACGCGGAATACGAGACAAGCTTTCTGCTAAGACCATTGCGCTCAGAAGTGGAAGGCAGTTTATACATTGATCTGCGACGAAAAACCTTTAAAATCAATAACTTTTATGAAACTTTATTTGTAAATCATCTGCCTGTAATCATTCGTACTAGTTAATAGCCTTTCGAATTTTTCATATCGTAACTACTTCACTATCTAATATTTGCATAAATTTAAATACTATGTATTACATTATTGTATTAGGTAGATATAGGTTTTACTTAGGAAAAGATGAATTGGAATGACTTGTAAAGGTATATGTGGTAGACATAAAGCCCAAAAACCGGTTGGATCTGGTCGTTATGCTAGTGGACAAAGGCGTTGCCAGATATGTGAGATATTCATCAAGTGGGAAGGATTATGGTGCCCGTGTTGTGGTTATAGGTTAAGAACAAAACCCAGGAATCTGAAATATAAGGCAAGATTAAGAGCACGTAAGAAATTGCAAGAGGTTTATTCTGAAAAACCTATTTCAGTTCAAGTCTGACGATCGGTTGTAAAAGGATGGTAAGAGCTATTCAATGATAGCTGACCAAGGGACGGTCGATAAAACTCTAAAGTCTCAAAGCGGAAGAAATTTCGTCATCAAGTACGTACCCGTCTCCAATGGATGCATCATTTTGATATCGGAGGATTCTGACCAAATAGGAGCTATCTCAGTTTCTATCTCATCGTCTAATAAGAGTAATACTGCTAAAGTTATTCCAAGTAAATATGACTCAATATTCATAAATACTATTTCTGAGATGGTATCCAGAATGAAAAATGGAATATGCATAACTTCACTGTATAGCCTCAAACAATTAACATTGGATGATATGAAGATTATTATGGATCAGATAAGAGATCTTACTAGAACCTAAGCATGTGTGGCCTGTAGGCTTAGTCCTGTCCTCGCTAAATTCAACATCGAACCCTCTGACTTTATCTATACTCAGGCTATACTTCTCATGATCCTCGACCAGAATAACCTCAATGTTATCTGCCATACATCTAGGATATTGAGAAAACCTGTAAGAATCCTTTAGTAGAGAAGCAGACCATTGAGAACTGTTACAAATAACAAGATCATGATTTCCTTCTTTCATACCATTCAACTATGAGTAATAAGGAATTGTATCGATATAATGCACTATCCTATTCTAATCACTTGGGAGAATTGACTTCTAAGTGATCTATAATAATTATATGATTAGCAGCGTGTCTCCCATCAAAACATCCCCAGAGTATTATTTTTTATTATAGTAACTTGATCGGCAGATTATATTGAACTGCTATTCCATGATCCTCTTGATAGCTAACAAGGACTTCTAATTTAATATAAAAACCAATACATAATGACGATTTATCATAATTAAGATATTACCATCAAAGAAAATCATACTGCTTAAAGGATCCTTTCATTCTATTACACCTTTTTATTTTCTTCTTGATGTCAGTAAATTCACTATTGATTTGTCTACTTATTCAAATTCACGCTGGTGTTCTGGTTTGATGTGTGCTTCAAGCAAATTTGCCAATGGTCCTTTGATTTCTTTAACATTCTGTTTAAACAATACCATTTCTCTACCTTCCTTCCTGCAATAGATGTTTACATTCCATTTTTCTTCATCTAACTTTGGAAAATCAGAGCGATAATGAGCTCCTCTACTCTCTTGTCGCATCAAGGCACTTCTTATTATTGCCTCGCAAATAACTAGCGAGGACTTTACCTGCCAAGTCAAAACAACATTTTCAGCGTCGTCATCATCAATTTTGAATTCTTTCAAAATACTATCTTTGGAATAAAACTCCTTCTTCAGTTTTAAAATCCCTTTCAATCCATTTTTTAGCTTTAACTCCTCTCTTATTATTCCTACATTAAGTTTCATTAATTCTTGTATTTCATCTCGAAACTTAACTGGTTCCTTAACTCCGAAGATTCCATCTTCAAATTCTTTTTTGCTGTTAACGTCAAGTCGTAGTGGTAATGGTTCTCCTGTTTTCCTTTTTTCTCGCATTCCATTTATTAATTTCGCTGCTTCATCCCCAACAATTTTTCCGAAAACCACTGTATCCAATAGGCTATTTCCACCTAAACGATTAGCACCATGAATCTGACTTATTACTTCCCCAACAGCAAATAGACCTCCAATTTTAGTTTTACACTTTTCATCTACCACCACTCCGCCCATGGAATAGTGTGCAGTTGGTCCAACCTCCATTTTCTCTTTGGATATGTCGATTCCATCAATCTTTTTAAACTGCTCATACATGGTAGGCAGTCTGTCTAAGATTTTTTCCTTTGGTAGATGGGTTATGTCTAGCCAAACTCCGCCGTGTTCCGTCCCTCTGCCATTTACTATTTCATTATAGTTTGCACGCGCCACTATGTCTCGTGGACCTAGCTCCATTCTTTCAGGATAGTAATCTTTCATGAACCTCTCACCTCTGGAATTTAGTAATATGCCTCCTTCACCGCGTATTGCTTCAGTAGCTAGAGTGCCCAATGCTTTTTCTGGCCAAACCATTCCGGTAGGATGGAATTGGACCATCTCCATATCTACTAAATCCGAACCTGCTTCGTAGGCTAGAGCCACACCTTCTCCATAGTTTTCAAAAATTCTAGAACTACTGACTGAATAGACTCGCGTATATCCACCAGCAGCAAGTATTAGAGCTTTGCATTCAAATATCATAATTTCTTTCTTTTCGATATTTATGCCAAGTGCTCCTCTGACTTCATTCCCTTCTGTTTCGTCTCCTACTAGTCCTTCGCCATTTATATCATCTGATTTTAATAATTTTGTGATGTAAATATTGTCTATAATCTCGATTTTCCGTTCTTGAATTTGGTCCATCAAGACACGAATTATTTCTTTACCAGTCCAATCCTCGTAAAATACAGTCCTTCTATAAGTGTGAGCGCCAAAGAAGCGCTGTGTTAATCTACCATCCTTCTCTCTATGAAATCGAGCACCCCATTTTACTAGTTCATTCACAGCATCAGGAGCATTTTTGCATAGTACCTCAACTCTTTCGTAATCTGCGAGAAACTCTCCTTCTTTTAGGGTATCAGCTGCGTGTACCATCCAGTTATCTTCTGGATCCATAGTCCCAAGAGCTGCATTGATACCTCCCCTTGCAAGAACTGTATGAGGATCTCCTTTTTTACTTTTACTAATTATGAGAACGTGAGTACCAGCATCATGAGCTTCAATTGCAGCCCGAAGACCAGCAGAGCCACCGCCTATAATTAGAACATCACAGGAGCAACTGGACTTTCCTTTCTTCTTATTTTCAGCCATTTGTGTATTTCAGGTAAGTAGTATTTAACAAATTGGGACAACTACCTTTTTCGATTACAGTAATTTCAGTCGCACCACTTGTATTACTAATCTTATTTATTTAAATAGAGAAGAAGCCACCGTTTCCATTGATTGATTTCAAGTTGCTGAAAAAAAGACAATACTTTCTGCAAATATAATTACTATGACTATAGGGCTAACTACACTGATGGTTGTGTATCAAAGTCTTCCTATTTTGATACAAAGCCCACCACCGGTAGGATTTGGAGGAAATGCATCAAGTATAGCAAATGTTCAACTGCCCTATATGATAGTATTATTAATATTCTCTGAAGCATCTGGTTTTCTAGTATCAAAATTCGGAAATCTAAGACCTACTACAATAAGAACCATCGTTACTACTATAGGCTTTTTTGTCCTTTTCATGTTTCATTCAACAGAAGCTTCGATAGCTGCAGTTCTTGTCTTAGTAGCTGTTGGATTAGCATTAATGCAGATCGGTTCAGTGAATGTCGTCCTAACTTCGACTCCAAAACAATTCAGTGGAATATCATTGGGGATGAATCTTTTAATTTTCCTTATTGGATCCTCGGTGGGACCTGTGATTGCAGGAAGATATCTGCAAGCAAACCAGGTATTTGTAGAATCAGATACAGATGGTATCTCAGCCTCATACCCGTTGCCAGTCTCGTATAATCTGATCTTTCTTACGGCTGCCTTAATTTCAGTCTCATCTATCGCATTTGCTAAATAAAAGTATGTCGAACTAAAATGGAGGCATTAAAGAAATAGGGGTCCCAGCTTAACTTTGATTTATGCATTCCTTCAATTAGTTAGTTATATGCTGCCTACGATCAAATCTACTAATGCTTCTTTGGTATGATTATCAATTAGATGGCTTCTTAATTCTCCTATAGATAATGAATCCGTCTTCTTGCAAATAGAACAATTCTTGAATTCTTTTACATTGTATAATGTAATTAGTAGTTTATGTTCACATTTAGGATGTATAGAGTATACCGTATGGTCTAACATGTCTGTGTATGACCCAGATTTTCCGCAAATATGACACTTTGGCATTGTTCTCTACCTATTCTGTCCGTATCTTTCTTTTATCGTTTACGACCTCATTTTTTGCATGTATGCTTGAGGAGGGTTAGGACAAACCTTGGAAAGAAATTCCGGAGACGTCTTAAATCACCAATGTAGATACTTGATTAGGAGAATGTGCTATCAACATCATTACAATATCCTGATGACATGATTAACTCTGAATACATAAAGCATCCATTGATACATTATATGATCAAATTCTGATACAGAGTTTCAAAATGCTGTGATGAGGATAGGCCTTATATTGAAAACTGCCTGATCTACTGCATATACCCATCGTTATTGCGTATAGGAACTAAAGGTAGAGACCTCGCTTTACTACGGTAAACAATAAAATGCATACGGCAGCTGGTAACTCGTACCCTCCATGAAACGCTATTATAAAGCGATTACAATTCTAGAGATAGAAAAAGGGCATATTATTCATGAAATCATTGAATGTTTTAGGTGTTAGCAGCAGCATGCGGGAAGGCTCTTTTGGTACTAGGACCGTAAAGATAGTACTAGATACAGCACAAAAATATGAAGCCAAGACTCGTCTACTCGAGCTCCGAAAAATAGGGATGCCGCTCTTTAATCCTGATTCTGATTCATCAATTCAGTCTGATATGAAATTGCAAAAGGTGACTAATGATGTTAATTGGGCTGACGCGTATATACTGGTTTCACCTGATTATCACGGCTCAATCTCAGGAGCTATGAAGAACTTTTTAGACTACTATTGGGAAGAGTTTGCTGGAAAGACATTTGGTTATATCTGTACATCTCATGAGAAGGGATTAACGGTGATGGATCAGATGAGAACGGCTGTGCGGCAGTGTTATGGGTGGAGTTTGCCTTACGGAATCTCTGTAAACGGACAGGAAGACTTTAATAAAGTGGGAGAAGTCACCAATAGCTTATTAGATAAACGTCTAAGAATGCTTGCCCGTGATTTAGTTGTGTATGGAAAACTAATCAGAGGACAATTTCTTCAAGACCTATCAACTGATGTGATAGACACCTTTGTCGCGCGTTATAGGTAACAATTAGAAGGATTCTTCATTAGTCAAGTTACCAGGTCCTACCAGAAAGGTTAGATCTAGTCTAGGTTCAGACACAAACCCTTCAGACTTGACTATCGATCATTTGCAGGTGTATTGACAGTTAGTACTGTTTATCGACGAGATTTTAATCAAAGTAATCTTTCAACTTATATTCTCTAGATATGTATGTGTCTTTATAGTGAAATGTCTTCGACAGATTAGTCTTATTCTAGTGTTGTGGCTGGAATTCTAGGAGATTTCCACTGCTGAGCCCATTCTCCTAAATCTTTAAGTATTACCCCTAGCTCCCTTGCCCTAGCAGTCAGCCGGTACTCTACTCTGGATGGTATTTCTGCATAGATCTTCTTAGAAATAAGGCCTTCACGTTCCATCTCCAATAATCTAGCCGCTAATACTGTACTACTGATACCAGGCATTAACCTTTTTAGCTCATTAAAGCGTATTGCTTCCTTTGTGTGAAGATTTCTTAATATTAACAATGCCCATTTTCTACCCAATACTTCCCACATATTGTCGATTATTTTACACTTTTGGTCTTCTGCATTATACTTTCGTTCTAGACCTCTTACCACTTCTTTTTGTGCCATGGTGGTTTCGTATTATGACCAAGTACTATTTAAGCACTATTAATCTACACATGATTTACTATCACTTAAGAGTAAAGACTGTTCAAAAACTGAGACAACAGCAACATAAATAGTATATTGTAATACTCTATACTAGGATACACTAACATAAAAAGTGTAGTTTTGTAGGCCTATATTATATACAATATCTTTTTTAGATCTTTATGAAACCCGATTGTACTAGGGCTATTAACTGACATCTGTCCTGCTCATATGGCTTTTAATTGCATCTTTTAGCGTTTTTGTTACGATTGGAAGGATTCTAGGATCGTTTACCTTCGGAATTATGTAATCCTCTTTCAAATAAGGTTTTTCAACTAGCGAAGCGATAGCATAGGACGCTGTAACTAACATGTCCTCATCCAAACCTTTTGCTCTCATGTCAAGCAATGCCCTTAGAACCGAAGGGAAGACGACTGCATTGTTGACCTGATTGGGAAAATCTGACCTGCCAGTAGCTACGATTCTTGCGCCGGCTTTCAATGCATCTGATGGAAGTATCTCAGGATCAGGATTGCTTAATGCAAAAATTATAGCATTTCGGTTCATTGATCTCACCATACCAGCTTTTAAAAGTCCAGCTTTGCCAGATACACCTATGAATACATCGGCATCTCTAACTATATCTGCTAAATTCCCTGTCAATTTCCTTGGATTGCTTTTACTGGATATTTCTTGTTTGTATGTATTGTTGTTGTTTCTATCGTCGTCATCTATTAGATCTATTCTTCCTTCATATAATGCTCCTTTGCTATCTGTAACAACAATATCTTTACATCCTGCTTTTTGCAGAATCTGAAAGATACCATAGCCAGCGGAACCAGCACCTGATACAACTACCTTTATGCTATCTATTTTTTTGTTCAATAACTTTAGAGAATTTATCAATGCTGCCAAAGTTATTACAGCCGTACCATGCTGATCGTCATGAAAAACTGGTATGGTAAGTTCATCTTGGAGTCTTTTTATAATATCAAAGACCTTGGGCGATTCTATATCTTCAATATTTATCGCTCCAAAAACAGGTTGAATGGCCTTAACAAATCTAATTATTTCTTCCTTTTCTTTTGTTGCTATACATAATGGAATTGCATTTATGCCACCTAAAATTTTGAACAAGACAGATTTTCCCTCCATTACGGGAAGTGCTCCTTCAGGTCCGATATTTCCTAGGCCAAGGACTCGTGTTCCATCACATATTATAGCAACATTGTTCCACTTTGATGTATAATCGTATACCAATTCTTTATTATTACTTATTTCTGTGGCAACATATGCTACTCCTGGTGTGTATATTAAACCAAGTGTCCCTTTTTCCTCATCAAAAGCATTTTCTACAGATATCCTATTGTGAATTTCGATCTTTCCTTTTAGTATTCTATGAAGATTGATGGAGTCTTCCTTTGTATTCAAATGATCTTCAAGCCCTCTAATTCTAGGTCATGGTTATATTTTGATCGTTTCTTCGTTTGGCATTTGTTCAAGTCTTTTTTAGATACTGTTGATGATAACAATAATTTAGTCAGTCTCCTTTTTTAGAGAATGTGAATGAATATTCTTCAAAGTGTTATGCACTTGGTCTCTAAACAGGGTTAAACCTATCCTGCTAGCATATGGTTGGCCTCGTGCAAACGATTCAGCTAGATTATTAACAAAGCTCAGTTCTACCTTTGGTGGCATCGGTGGTTCAAATGGATCAACATATGCTTCAATTATAGTTGGTTTTCTTTCTTTCATGGCTTGATGTAATTTAGACTTTACTTCATTTGGTTCTTTTATATCATAGCCCTTACCACCACAAGCTTCAGCGAACTTTACCCAATTAATAGGAGTAAATTCGACACCAAATTCTGGATTTCCAAGGAATCCCATTTGCTCCCATCTGATCATTCCCAACGTATTGTTCTTGAGAACGATTACTTTGATAGGAAGGTCGTATTGTACAGCCGTAGCAAATTCACCCATCAGCATTGTTAGTCCGCCATCGCCAACAAACGCTACAGATTGTCTTTCTGGAAAAGCGATTTGTGCTGCTATAGCATATGGCAAGCCATTGGCCATACTTGATAGCGTACCTGACACAGAAAATTTCATTCCTTTTCGAATGTTAATATGACGAGCAGCCCAGCTTGTGATTGTTCCACAGTCTACAGAAATTATTGCCTCGTCCTTTAGTTCATCAGAAACTGCTTTGGCGATAACTTGTGGTTTGATTGGCTTATCATTTCTGGTACTTTGCTCTTTCAATAAGTTATTCCAATTTTTCATTGCTTGTTGTTTTGATTTTAGAAACTCTAGATTATGTTTTTGATTTAACAGTGGAAGCAATGCAGATAATATTAGTTTTGAATCACCTACCAGGCCAATTTCAACAGGGTATCTGAGACCAATCTTTTCAGGTTTTATATCAATTTGGACTCCTCTTGCTTGGCCTGGTTTAGGAAGATATTCAATATAAGGAAATGATGTTCCAATCATAAGCAGCGTATCTGCTTCATTCATAGCATCACTAGACGGCGTCGTTCCAAGCAAACCAATACCTCCAGTCGTATATGGACTGTCATCAGGAATTACTGCTTTACCTAAAAGTGCTTTAACAATTGGAGCACCCAATTTTTCAGCAATTGCGATTACCTCTTCTCCAGCTCCAAGTGCTCCTTGTCCTGCAAGTATAACGACTCTATTTCCAGTGTTAAGAATTTGAGCTGCATTCTCTATCAAAGACCGACTTGGGATTGTTTCGGCAGAATAGACATCAGAGGTATGATAAGCAATATTATGCCTAGAATATTTACCATTTAATTTCTTTTCTTGTATGTCTATAGGGATTGTTAAGTGACTTACTCCTCTCTGTGATAGTGCAGTTCTACATGCAATATCAACTGCCATTTCTGCTTGCTCTGGAACGCTTATCATTCCATTGTAGACAGTCACATCTGAATATAGCTGCAGCAAATTAACATCTTGCTGATAGCTAGAATTCATTAGATCAGAGTAGGTAGTTCCAGTAATAGCAATAACAGGAGTATTATCTGCTTTAGCGTCATACAATCCATTCAAAAGATGTATAGCTCCAGGGCCGGAAGTTGCTACGCATGCGCCAAGTTTTCCAGTATACTTTGTATATGCACAAGCCATAAATGCTGCTGATTCTTCGTGTCTCACAAGTATGAATTTGATTTTGTCCTGCCTTCGTCTTAATGATTCAATAAATCCATTTATACCATCACCCGGTAACCCGAAAATTGTATCAACTTTCCAATCGAGCAAGGCCTCAGCAATAATATCAGCAGTACGCATTCTCTCATATTCACGCATAGCGTCATCTCTCCAAGTATACCTGCTTGAAATGGTTCTTCATTTCATCTGGAATATCACAGTTTTTATTCTTAGCACTGGTAAATATATTCACACTTGTAAACCTCTTAGAAAAGGTGGAATTATTCTTATTCTATCACTATTACACAATGGGCATTTAGTGGTTGTTTCAATCTTAAAAAGTTTACCAGGAGTAGATAATGATGAAGCGCACCAAAGACATGATTCACATATTAGAAAATGCTTTCGTTTCTCATGATTATTGTGCCAAAATAGTTGACGTTACTCTTATCCATTCTTGGCAACAAGAAATAAAAGAATCACAATTAAAAAATGTGCCATAAATAAATCATTTGAGTGATGTATGTACAGGTTTACTAGATCGTTTGCAGCCCTATTATTGGTTTGTTTGTATGACTTCGAGACATTATTCAAACATGTTCCTACCTAAGGATAATTGAACAGCAGTTTGGTATGTATGTGTTTGCGAACGCATTGTCGGAGAATGTGCAGCTAAGTAGCGGACTGCCGCCAATATGAAATGATACTCTTTATTTTTGCGGATTTCTGTAGAGGATAACGTACTGTCTAATATAGAGTATTGTCTAAATGCCGCTTCTATCATTTGAATCAAATGGAAGCTACGATCTTCTCGCAACAATAGCCTTCCAATCGAAGTCATAAAAAGATCCTGTCTTTTTTGTAGTTGTGATTCAGGGTTATTGTTATCTGGAGAAAAATGAACACAATAGTCAGCAACTAATTGTGTTGCCGCATCTACTTGTTGTTGCTTATCCAATAATACTGATAACTTTTCTTCAATCATGTTTTGTTTAATATTAGTAATATCTGAATTAACATTTGGATTAGGTATAGGGGCTGGTGGTATGTTGAGAAATCTGTTAAGATATACTAGCATTGCAGCATCAAAAATGCCTCGTGTCAGCTCATGTAGTTGAATATTCGCAGCATGTTGTGATTTATGACTCACCGCCGTAGAAATACGTCTTAAACCTTGATG
The DNA here is from genome assembly GCA_050748485.1 of Nitrososphaeraceae archaeon. GTDB lineage: Archaea > Thermoproteota > Nitrososphaeria > Nitrososphaerales > Nitrososphaeraceae > TH5896. The sequence continues at coordinate 22,060 of JBOGPP010000026.1, forward strand.
TACGGCATTGGCAAACGTAAAGGTATGAAGAGCAGTATCCCAATCTGTAAATTCATTGCGCGTATTAAACTGAGCTATTCTGAGGGTAGTAGCATATGCAACTATTTCTGCCACCTCTTCCTCAGAACTTCCATGTCTCATAGCATCAAGTAGAACATTAACTATTAACTGAGGATTATCTCCTAAGAGAGTAGGAATTAGGTCACCGTCAGTTTTATTATCTCTCTCTTTGTTTGTATGTTCTGTCCCATCTGTTTTTTCTTCTTCTCTTTTTGCTTTTCCTTCTTCTAAAATATTTGGAAGTTCATTGAATGCATTCTCAAGTATAGCAACTAAATCTATTGGATGACGCCATGAACTAGACTCTTCCATCCGCTCTGCATCGGCATATCCTGAGACAAGGCTACTTAAGACTGATGTAACTAATTCTTTATCAGTCCAACCAACAAGATCTAATGCTTCTAATGCTTTATTGGTAAAATCCAAAGTATGCCCTCCACCAATAAATCTGTGATCTGTAGCTGCTGCAAAAAGCATATCGGCTATCTGCACTGCATCTGCTTCTGCATGGATTGCCGTTACCAAACATCGCTCTGCAGCTGTTGCATTCCTTGAATCCACAAACTGACGGAACCAATTCTTAAGAGTCGATAAGTCAGGCCAAGGTTTGGGTAAAGGAGTAACTGTAAATCTAGGCGGCGAAGAAACACAATCCAATGCCACGGCAGAAAGGCCATGATAGAGAGCATGCAGTTTATCGTTATCGTCAAGACACAATGTGGCAATATTCATCATACAAGTATGGATCGTTAATCCTACTCCCCATCCAGATTGCTTGTACTTTGTACCAAATTCAAGACCTTTTCTAAAGGAGTATTTCAAACCATCAAAGACGGTATTGTCTTTTATTGAAGATTTGGGGAAATCCCAATATGATGATAAGGACAATCCAATTATTGCTTTAGCCATTATTAATGAAATATTTCGTTTCAGACCGATATCTAACATTATTTCATCATTGGTAGTGGTGGACATGGTTGTAGTTGAAGATTCATCTTCGATTGAGCCCGGCATACCTATCCAAACCTCGTCATTGTTTCGGATTTGTACTGGGTATGATACTACATCGCCAGCCCACTGATCAAATGTGCCTCCATTATGAAGATCAAAGCGTGCATGGTGCCAGTGACACGTAAGGATACCGTCCTTAAGAGTACCTTGGCTAAGAGGGAAGCCCATATGAGGGCATCTATTGTCTAGAGCATAAACCTTAGAATTGTACAAAAAAAGAACAATAGGATGTTTTTTGACTGACGTTGGAAGACATCTCCCTTCATTCTCTATATCTTTAACATCAGCTGCGTATACGTAATGATGGCCATGTTTTTTGGCTGTTTTAGACATTGCCTCAGTTAGATCATATGTTTTACCTTAATTATTCTTATGTCAAATCAACAGATTGAATTGCTGACCTCTAGATGTAACTTTTCCAATCGGATTGAAGTCAATCGAAATTCAATAAGACACTATTTACGGTTAGATTACTAGAACCTAATCCTCTCCACCTACCTTGCTTTCTTTAATAATAATCTAACCGGTTAGTTTTTGCCTCAACAGATTATTTATCATTTAGATATCTTTGATTTTCGTATATGTGTCTGACCTTCTGCAGTGTATCGATATCTGTAATGTTTTTGTCACTTCGAATATTTTTTATCCTTGGAAACCGTAATGCAAACCCACTATCATGTCTATCACTTTTCTGAATGCTATCAAATGAAATCTCTAGTATTATTTCTGACTTTACGGCTATCTTATAACCGTCATCTTTTATCATGATCGATTTTAGTTTCTCTGTAATTGTGCTTATTTCCTTATCAGTCAATCCAGAATAAGCCTTTCCAATTATTTTTAATTGATTGTTATCATTTTCATCTCGCGCTGCAAATGTATAATCAGATAAGACGCCTGCTCTCTTTCCATGACCGTATTCAGCGATTACAATAACGGCGTCGATTGTATCTAGCTCTTGCTTCAGTTTGATCCAGTAGCGTCCTCGTTTTCCAGGATGATATTGGGACTCTGGGTCTTTTAAAACCAATCCTTCGTATCCATCATCTCTACTTTTTTCAAACATCGCAATTATCTTTTGTGCTGTATCTACAACTTCTTGCCTTGCATTAATGATTGGTTCCCTAAATAATATGCTTGATAGAATTTCTTTTCTTTGTCTAAGTGGATTCCTGATGGTTTGTTCTTGATTTATGTATGTTATATCGAATACTATATACACTATGGGAACGTCCGTTAAGATTTGTCCTGTAACATTCTTTCTCCGAAGTCGTTTTTGTAATTCTTGGAAATGGAGTGGTTTACTGTTGCGAAGGCCAATAATTTCTCCATCCAAAATAAAATCAATGTTTTCCATTGACGATGATAATTTGCTATCTATTGCGGCTTGAGCCAATTCGGGAAATATATTCGTAATATTTGTCATGTTGCGGGAAAAAAGCTTAACTTGTTGTCCGGACTTATGCATCTGTGCTCGTATACCGTCATATTTGTACTCGCAAATCAGAGGCTTTTGGAAATAATTGATAATTTCTTCTGCGGTGAACATTACATCTGCTAACATATAGCTTAATGGTTGAAGGGGTTTGATAATGGCAGTATGTAATAGTCTACTTTTCGCCAAGAATGCTACTTGAGATATATCGCCTGAAACGAGCATTGCTTCTCTGATTTTTTTAAGTTCCACATTGAACGCCATTGAAACTGCGACTTCCACTAAACCCTCTGTCAGCCCAATTCTCATTTCTCCGTTTATTACCTTTGTCAAGTATTTTGCTTCAAGTGGTGAGCAATCCAAAAAGAGCCCTTTTAGTATACTTTTCTTAGCT
>JBOGPP010000027.1:0-6896 GCA_050748485.1 Nitrososphaeraceae archaeon
GGCCAGCTCCTGCAGTTCCCCATTCGTCAACGAAGGTTCCATTACTGGTAAATTTTTGGATTCGGTCATTAACAGAATCCACCACAAAGACGTAACCTTTAGGGTCCACGACTATACCGGCCGGATCGTTGAATTGACTAGGATTAGAACCCACAGAGCCCCACACCTGAATATTTTCTGTGCCATCACCTTGAGCCATGACTATCGGGGAGGAGGCAGACAGGGTAATCAGGAGCGTTAGAGGAAGGAATATTATTAACATTACTGTTCTGTGTGTTTTAAAATGTTGAGCGGTAGATGCCACGGAAATTCTGATAAGGTTTGACATGCCATAAAGATGTGACAACTGGTTGTATTTATGTAATTTGAACTAGCCATATCCAAGTGCCTTAACTATATTGCTGTGAGCATTATTGCGGAGATTGTGCTTGCATCACTGTAGATGATTTACGTTAGGTGGTTGTAGAATTGAGTAGATGCGTGGTACACAAGTTCTAATTTGAGAATTTAGAGGTTAGGACAATTAAGGATCAACGCGTACTATCAGTTGAAAATGGCATCCCCAAAACTTGAGATCCCAGCAGCAGGTTGAGGAATAATCAGATGCAATATAGAATTAAACTAAACTTGGACTTATTGGGTCATACAAAGATCAGACTGAAATTGCTCCGGGTAGGGTCAGAGAATAATAATGACAGAAGACGGAGGCGGTTGAAGTAGCAACCGTACCTGATCACGGGGAATAAAGAAAGACAGAAACAGATGCCGAAATATCCGGGCATGACATTTTTTACTACGAACTCAGGAAATAAACTCGCTTTTCTAAATTACATAAATGGACTAATCGAGGAGATAGCAGATTATCTGGACTTAGAATTGATTAAGTTAGCGTAAGCCAAAAGCCGAGATTAGTCAATTTGTCCACTGTAATACTTTTAGTAGAAATCTAAAACATTTGTTGTCTGGCTGTGTTTAGTATAGTTGATAGATGAAGAATCATACCACTAGCAAAGATGGCTTAGATTAAGTCAATAGCAGTCAATTTATTCCCGCTGGCTTATTTTATGTATTCTTCTTATCATTATGCGTTGACAACAGATCTTGCTGTGTCTTCAAAGACTTTAGCTGTATTTACTTGTATTCTCGAAAGATCTTTTGTTTGCTGCTGAGCTCGTTCGAATGCGCTTGTAAGTACATCCATGTTTCCAATATTATGACAGCAATACATTAGTTCATATTGCCATAAAGCTTATTCAATTTTTGACTTTTAATGAGTTACGAACAAAGTAGAAGCGGTTCAGCAAGAACAAATAGCAGTTTCTCAAAACCTGTAGAAACAGGCAAAGAATACACAGTAGACGTTACGGATAACGGTAGAGCAGGAGACGGTATCGCAAGAATAGCAGGTTTAGTAATTTTTGTAAAAAATGCAAGAGCCGGTGATAAAAACATAAAGATCAAGATTAATTCTGTGGGAAGTAGATTCGCTACTGCAGAAAAAGTAGCAGATTCAACAGATTCAACTTAGGCTATTGTTAATATTGTTAAACTAGACCTCAACACCAACTGGGAAGAAGATTTCTATTCTTTCTGTCATCTCATTTTTCATTCGTTGATAAAGGCAGGTCAAAAACCAGTACAGATTTTCATTAAAAGATGGGTATACTAGATTAATTTTGATATTGACGGTTAAATGGTAGAAATATGCTATCTTTTTTGTGAGTTTCTTCAAAATATGATTGAAAAAGCATTATATATATTACTGCTAAATGGGTATTAAGTAATACTAACTTGGATGAACAAACTGAGCATTGTCAAGTTACGGTTAGCAAAGAAAAGTACAAGAATGCTGAATACGACGACAATACTGTCGAATGTCTGATGAAATATCTTGAATTAGAGAGTTATGAGCAGTTAGAAGAATTTTTAGAACACAGTCACATTCCAAAGTTCACTTAGATTTATCTATATCAAGCATTTAAAGTCTTATATATAATAAAATGCAATTTTTATTATGGTAAATGATTCTAAAACAGATAACTCAATCCAACATTCTAAGAAAAGTAATGATTTGTTGAATGGAATGAAGCGTTATTTGCGAATAGAACACCAAGATGATGATAGAGAATTGTTGAAATACCTGCGAAAACAGGCAGGCTTACATCGAGAATAATTTATTGATTTCTTTAAAATCTAATGACCGGTGGTTAAGAGTTAGCTTATGAATCTTATCAACTGAATGATTTATTAAGAATTCAATGGAGTGTAACTTATCTGCTCTGATGTCAACCCAGGCTCAAATTTTTTAATATCATTGACCTTTCGGCGATCTGTTCTTAAACTTGCTTCTGAAGCGGAACTAAATGTATAAGCAAAAATTTGAATCGTTCCAAGTTAGAAGTCTGTCAAACAACTTTATCCGGCACTTCGTGTTAAAAAAAGCCTTTCTAAATCATCTGAAAATGAAATACCAAATTTGTTGAGAATATCAATTCCCAGAACACTAGCAACCGGTGGACATAATCTACCATCGACAGTGAGATAGTTTGAGAGGCCCAGATCGCCAACAACTAAATCATATATGCCAGTATTTGCATAAAAAAACAAACTGCATTCGGGCAAAATGAACGCTTTAAAACTCCCGCCCATTCCGGTATAAATTCTATCTTCACGTAGATTTGTCCTAAGTGTGGCATATGGTACTTCGTTCCAACTAAGTAGTGTTGTTGGTGATCCAGTATCAACCAAAAAATTTATTTTAAAAACTGATTCTAGCTGCTTGGAAAGTACAAATGCTGGAACATAGTATCGCTTGTCACTAAAGCCCTGATAACATTCAATGTACAAGACTATACTTCATTTCTTTTATCTCTTATAAATTCAACGACGACATCCAAGCGGTCTATATTGAGTTGTTTTAATTCGCGTTCAAAATCATTCATCTCTTTGCTATGTGCTACTACTATATGATTTTTTATTGCAACATATTCTAAATTAAATTCTTTTATTAGTTCATTGTAATTTTTGTGGAGCCATCTGCTATCGTCAATGAATTGGTTAAATCGATCATCTCTGACTATTGACATGCGATGTATTGGAAACAAAGAATATTTACATCTTTTTAATATGCATTCTGATTAGTCTGGCATGTTTAGAACTCAAATTCTTTTAGTGAATCATCTGTAATATTAAGAAAAATCTGTTTCTCATCGTAACGATCTATTTTTCTCTTGGGTATCAAATATTCGTGTTCTTTCTTGTTTTCACCGTCTATTACAACCAGATTGTCTTTGTATTCTGCGAATACTTTTCCGATTTCTCTGCCTTGAATAGGACTCTTCCCATCGTTTCTGATTATATTATTTATAATTACTGGAATTCGATAAAATGTATAATAATTCCACTTAAATGGATCGTTGGTACTGTGCACTTCATTACTCTCGGTACTATCATCGCTCATTGCAAATACTCCTCAAAAAGATATTTAACTATTATGAAGTGTACACACTGATCAATGTTTGGTTAGAAGATAATAGTAGATATATTTACTTAGTACATTTTTACAGGTATAATATCATTAATTGATGAAGGGCCACCGATAGCCTAAGAGTGGGCTCTACGTGATTGGGGAGCTGGGGTAAGCACCGGTTGACTATGCGAAGAGAAGATTGATCATTGAAGATAGACCCGTCTCCGATATCGAGCGAGTCTTTATTCTTCTATCTTTCAGCATCTGGATTTTCATCTTTACTTGTTTAGGAATGGTCCTCATTGTCTTTCTCAATATGATTATCATTATCATTAGTAACATCAATGTCTGTGATCCCTAGATCTCCATAGTCATGCTCAAGTACTCAATCCTTTATCATAATAACTACTAATTAGTACTAGGTGATTATCTCTGCAATTTTGGCATTAGTGATAGAGATCCTGGTCCTAGGAATATGCAGCGACTTATAATATACAATAAACTCAAGCTTTTAGTACACATCATGTTGTAGTAGAAGACAGATGTGTTTATTTATGCTTCCTAGGAAACCAGACTTAATAAATAGCTCGTACTAGCTTTTGACATTTACAGCAGTTGAGCTGACGGATGAGTTTCTTATGTATGATCTTTGGATTGTGTTTATGGCGATTGGATTTGGATCAGTTTTCCCTAGTCTTATATACCTCCTCTACTTAGCCCCCAGCCATAATCATTTTGGTATATCTACTACTATAGCGCCGGGAGTGGGACTCGAACCCACGAGTTACAGTCGTGGAGTGTATCTAGGTTATTTGCATAAATATCCAACATCGAGAATTGTGATCCCGTCTGTTGGAACGAGTAAAAATGATACAAGCCCATTCAGATCATAATAGTCGGTGATTTATTTAAGCTTACCCTGTCTTTACTAAGCTAATTCAGAAATAAAGCACCAGATTTTAAGACTTATATATATCTACGACAGTTTGAAGAAAAAACGGAGTGTATGATCGTCGTGGTGATGATTGCGAAAGAAAAGCCCCAAGAGGTTGACGACGACCTGATCTATGCTGGCAAATATCTAGGCACCGTGGGAACTCCAAGAACCGATTACACGAAGAGGTTAAGAGTCAGACGACTTATTTGTCGAGTCTGCAAGTTGAAATTTAGAACACGTCAAGAAACTCAAGAGCATATCAGACGTGAACATAGACGAGTATAAGTGAAGTTCCTGGAAATAGATTCCAGCATCATCAAAATTTTTGATAATAGCATAATTCCTAAAAAAATAGGATATATCATCATCTAGCTATTTCAACTCTTTGCGTATTCTTTTAGACCTGTAAAATCAATTCCAACTACAGCTTCATTTCCGACGACCCAAGCATTGTGTCCAGGTGGAATCACAGCAGCATCTCCAGGACCAAATTCTTCTTCAGCACCATCATCCATAACTACTTTAATTCTACCGGAAATAATGTATTGAGTATGTGGTGCCTGACAACTATCTGTTTTTACGATGGGTTTCACACATTTTTCCCAGCTCCAACCCGGTTCCAATGTGGCTCGTCCGATTGTCACATCACTAAGATTTGCAAGCTCAATTTTGCCATTCTCGAACGTTCGTGTTTCATCAGGCGATGTATCTAGACTTTTTTTCTGCATTTTTGCCATTTGGTTTGGATATATTAGAATATAATTATAAGCATTGCCTTATAATTCGCCGAATTAAGAACAATTAGGCCAATTTCAGAGCGTGATAGTATTAAATCCATTGGAGTAGAATAATAAATATTGTCTATTAAAAGAAGAATTGCTGTAGCCGTTACGTCAGTTGCAGTTAATTATCTCGTCAAGAGGTACGTTCTGAAAAGAGGCAAGAAGAAGAGCGTTAGTACCAGAGTGTAAGCCATCAATAGGCAAACAAAACCACGACGATACTCTCCCCCTCGACTCGTCGTATTTCACTAATTATATCGCAAATTAGCTACTTATTGGTTCATGCCCAAACACAAACTAATCGAACTCCAGAAGATCATCGAAGAAAGAATTGGATCCCTCAAAGAGGAAGTCGAGATAGGAACTAATGTGAAACTAAATGTATTATACATAGCTGACCGTCGGGACGAAACAGAATTCCTACAGTGGATCATGAGAATTATCCAGCATATTCTCAATCAAGATCGCGACGACCAGCAACTCGGCATGACCAAAATGTATTTAGAAATGATGCAAACAATAGAATTTGAAAACACACTTCAAGAAAGAGTTCAGGAGCTAAATCTGAAATTGAAAGAGTCTAATAACTTGAGGGAATCTGACATTTTAATAAATGAGATCGATACACTTGAGAGCATGTTGGGTCGTCTTAGCGATCTGAAATACGGCGAAAAAGTACGCGCTATAGAGATAGCGGAAGCCAATAATAACTACCAGCATGCAAATCGGCTAAGAAAGCAGCTAATCAAAATGCAAGACACAGAATCAGAAATTGGTTCTCAATGTTCATATACAAAATTAAGATCGACTTCTTAGTTGGATGGGAATATTTTGACTAAATCTATGAGCTAACAATAATTTCCAGCAAGCAGCCAATTAAAATACAGGACTTGGAACTAGAGATTAGCGCACAAATACAAAACTAGAGCCGAAATAATGGGCGGAATAGAAATTTCAGTACGACCATCCACTATCTCTTTTAGAGTACCAATCTGGTCTATGTTCAACTATCTCCCAATTCCTCAGGGCATACGATATACCATTCAAAGCATTGCTCTCCCAGAACTTTCCGGTGTTCACAAGCTCATCTTCAAGAACCTGTTTATAGACCTCATTTTCTCCATTAGATGACAAGTCATTAAGATTTCTTTGAATAATCTAATTCTCTCTTTATGTATAATTCTAGCTACCATTTCCTACAGATCTCGTAGAGGCTACCTATATTCGATGGTATAGGTCTTTCAGTTTAGTGTCTCATCAAGATGTATAAAAGTTCAAGTCTCTCCCTGGCAATTGAATATGGTCAATGGAATCCCTTATGGATGTAACTAATCTCGTAGTTCGCGAAATTATAGTACTTCAAGATAAACTTTCGTGGGATTGACAACAGTAAGATATGCCATTTTTTGGAAAATTCTATTGGTCCAGCTGCAAATGAAATATCTATTAGACCGAAAAAATCGGCTAATCGAATTAGTGCTAACTTCCGAAGCTAAAAATTAACCAGCTCGAACACATTGACGATATTGATGAAACAATGAAGATGGAACTTGCAAATTGTAACTTTATAGTCGACCGATTAAATGCGTGAGTTGTGCATGCTGCTCATCATCACCTGTACCTGTAATAGGTACTAGAGATATCATTAGCTCTTCTAACCCTACCTCCAGAAGTTCGTTTAGTCGTGCAGCCACTGTAGCTTCATTTC